>JBGSJQ010000052.1:0-21880 GCA_041741775.1 Terrimicrobiaceae bacterium
CGCCAGAGGAGGATGACAATCGTTGTCAGGATGAGGCAGAGGACGAGGAATTTGATGCGGGCATTCTGCAATTCGCGGACTGGGAGGGGAGGCCGTCGGGAGGGTTGGCGTCCGCCCCGCGAGCCTCGAGCACCGTTGAGGGAGATGGCGGGAGAAGAGGTCTCTGCGCGCAGGCGGGCCAATTCTCGCTCGCGGGAGCGTTTGGCTTCCATGCGGGCGGGGAGGGCGCGCAGGCGCTTTTCGAGCTCCTGCTCTTGGCGGCGGAGTTCCTCGGCTTCCTTTTGAAGCCTGCGTTCCTCAGAGGTGAGTCGGGTGGAGCGGTTCGGAGAGAATCGCGGCATAGGTGGAAACGAAGCTTACTTGGCGGCGGGGAGGATCGATGAGAGCCAAAGGAGCAGGCCGATGAGGGAAAGGATCTGGAGGGGGAGGGTGAAGGCGAATCCGCTCTTCAGCCAGTAGAGGAACCCGCGCTCGTCGTCCATCGCATACTCGCTGTCGTAAGCCGGGTGCGCCATCGATTCAGCCGGGTCGTCGGGAGAAATTTTTGCCTGGGCCTTCGTGTATTCGGCGCGGGCATCTTCGACGGAGCTGATTGCCTTGCTGAGCTCGCGCGGGAGGTCGTTGCTGTTCCAGGCTCTGGAGTTGATGGACTCGATGCTTCGGAGGTGCTGGGTAAACGAGTTGTAGATGGTGTGGAGTTGTTCGAGACGTTTCTGGGTCTCATCTACCTCTCGCTGGACGACAACGAGCGAGCGGGTAAGCTTATCGAGCATCTCGGCGCGTCCGGAATCCAACTCATCCTGGCGGCGTTTAAGTTCCTCCAAACGGTGTTTCTCGCGTTCGATTTCCTCCTGCTTCTGCCTCAAGCTCTCGAGCTCGGCCCGGACCTGCTGCACTTTGTCACCGAGCTCACCGGGGGCATCTTCGTCGAGGTCAAGGTAGGGATCTTTTTCGTATTCGGCGGGCATGGTAATAAAAACTGTTGAGCTCTCTTTTATCCTTCGCTGCGTGGAATTCCAGCGAAAACCTATAGATGTTGCGAAGAACCGGAGGTATTTCACTGCATTTGCGATGCATATTTTCAGATTCATCCCTTTACGAGGAGGGGAGATCGTGTTACGCAGGCACCTATGAGACTGCGTATCTTCCCCATCGCCGCTTCCTGCGTGGCGATCCTCCTCAGCGGTTGCTCGCTCGCCGAAAAATACAGCAAGAACAACGCGGTCGGCGAAGCCTGGCTGGCTGCCGGGGCGACGCGCTCGACCGCCTCGAACTTTGAGGGCGTCTACTATTCTCCCGACTGGGGCATGGTGGCTTTGAATCAGGAGGGGACGAAGATCACCGGTGCGCTGTCCCACTACAACATCAGGGGCAAGGCTTCCGGGAAGACCGCCTACCTGCTTCTCGTGGATGATCAGTGGATCGAATACACGATGGTGCTGAGCCGTAAGTCCTCGGAGGTGCTGACAGGCTCGTATTCCGCCAGCGTTCCCTTCTCGAAGGATGACGCCGAACCAGTCCACCTCGACAGGATCGAAGATTGAGATGAGGCGCTGGATCTCCGCCTTCGCCGTCCTGGCCCTGCTCTCGGGATGTTCCTTTGTTACCGAGTTCAACGACGCCCGATACAACCGGAATAACAAAACCGGCGACAACTGGCTTTCTGACCAGACGGAACCGGCGGGAATCAACATTGCAGGGAACTGGACCAGCGATGACTGGGGTCGGGTCCGCCTGAGCCAGCAGGGGCGCAAGGTCACCGGGTCAATTGGGGGTTATGACGTCCATGGGGTTGTCAGCGGCCAGCGCGCCTATCTACTCATCGCGCAGGGCGAGTGGTATTACTACAGCGCGGTGCTGGAGCTTCAGAGGCCCGGACTCCTCACCGGCCGCTTCTCCCGGGCAATTCCCTTCGTGAGGGATTTCGGCCGTCCGATGCGCCTGGAACTTCTCGCGCACTGAGCTCGCCGAAAAAATAGCCGTCCCTCAAAAGGTGGAGGGCTCTGTCGGCTCGAACCAGCGTCCGTTTTCCTTGATGAGGTCGATCAGGCGGTCAACGGCCTCGGCTTCGGGGATGTTGAATTTCACCGGGGTTTTTCCGACGTAGAGATTCACCTTGCCGGGGGCCCCGCCGACGTAGCCGAAGTCCGCATCGGCCATCTCACCCGGCCCGTTGACGATGCAGCCCATGATAGCAATTTTCACCCCCTTGAGGTGGAGGGTGGACGCCTTGATGCGGGCGGTTGTCTCCTGGAGGTTAAAAAGCGTGCGACCGCAGCTCGGGCAGGCCACATAGTCGGTCTTGAAGATCCGGACCCCAGCGGCCTGGAGAATATTGTAGGCAACCCTCAGCGACTGCCCCGGGGCCTTTTCTCCCTGGATGAGAATGGCATCGCCGAGGCCATCGCAAAGGAGGGCTCCGATGTGGGTCGCCGCCGCGAGGAGGTTGGATGGAAAATCATCGTGCGCCCGGTCATCGCTGAGGATGTCTTTGAGAAGGATCGGATGCCGGGGGTCGAGCCGGGAGGCCAGAAGGCGGAAGGCCGGGATGACATCCAATTCGCAACTTCCGGCCACGGTGACGAGGCGGGGTTCGAGCAGGGCATTTGCTTCGGCCACGGCGGCATTATCCTCCGGGTCGATTTCAAGAGGGGCGGCATCCTCAACGACAAATTCCGGTTGAAAGTCTCCGAGCCCCGGCAATTTGTGAGAAACCTTGTCGTAGGTCTCGTGGTGGACACCGACGCGAACCAGCTCGCCTCCCCCCGTCGGGATGCCGGCAGCGGAAATTGTTTTCGAAGCCCGACGGGAATAGGTGAAAGGGTCGGACGGCGGGGCTGTCGGACTGCCGGCGGAAATTTTTCGGGACTCGGAGAGAAGCACGAGCGCCTTGGCCACGGGGATCTCGTGGATCGAGTCCTCGGTGAGCGAGACGCGGATCGTGTCGCCGATGCCATCCATGAGCAGGCTTCCGATTCCGATGGCACTTTTAATCCGGCCATCCTCGCTGTCCCCCGCTTCGGTCACGCCGAGGTGAATTGGATAGCTCCAGGAGGAGGGAGAGAGGGGATTGCCTGAGCACTCTTCTTTTTCGTCGAGTTCGTCGAGGCGGGCGACGAGCAGGCGGTAGGCCTGGATCATCACCTTCGGGTTGGAGGCCTTCATTGAGAAGACGAGGTCGTGGTAGTCGTGCTCGCGGGCGATGTGGGCGAATTCGAGCGCGCTCTCGACCATGCCGAGCGGCGTGTCGCCGTAGCGGTTCATGATCCGGTCGCTGAGGCTTCCGTGGTTCGTACCAATTCGCATCGCGACCCCGCGCCCCTTGCAGAGCTTCACCAGCGGCGAGAAACGATCGCGGATCCGGCCGATCTCGGCCTCGTATTCGGCATCGGTGTATTCCCTGGTCGCAAATTTTTTTGAGTCGGCAAAGTTGCCGGGGTTGATCCGAACCTTATCCACCCAAAGCGCAGCCTCCAGGGCGGCATCGGGCTTGAAATGGATGTCCGCCACGAGCGGAACCGTGCACCCGGCGGCTTGAAGGGCAGCCCGGATATTCGCGAGGTTTTTGGCATCCTTGACCGTCGGGGCCGTGATCCGGACGATTTCACACCCCGCTTCGACCAGCCCGAGCGTCTCCCGCACGCAGGCCTCCGTGTCCATCGTGTCGCTGGTCAGCATCGACTGGACGCGGATCGGCTGGCTTCCGCCCACGGCCGTCGTGCCGATCCGGACCTCGCGGGTCGGGCGCCTTTCCGAATACGTCTGATAAACCGCCGTCATGGGAGCCTATTTCGACTCTTCCGCCACCGGGGCCGCCTTCGGGTTCACAAGGTCCCCGACATCGTAGAACGTCAGGTAGAGCATGAACCCGATCAAGGCGAGCGCGCAGGCGGTCTGAACGAATTCGAGGAGCCGGACGTTGATCGGCTTGCGGCGGATCCCCTCGATGATGGCCAGCGTGATGTGGCCGCCGTCGAGCACCGGGAACGGAAGAAGGTTGAGAAGGGCCAGGTTCACGTTGATCAGAACGCTGAACGCCAGCGCCAGCCGCCAGCCGTTCTCATTTTCAAAAATCTGGTAATAGAGGCGCATGATCCCGACCGGGCCGCTGAAATGGGCGGCCTTCACGTCGGATTTCGGCGAGAACAGCGCCCCAACCATGCGGAAAATACTGGTGGCGGCATCTCGGACCTGGGTGATCGGATCCGGATAGACCAAGGTCGTGCGCCCCCACTCGATCCCGAAATTGACCGGAGCGGAAGACGGGCCTTCGGCGGGAAGGGGGAGAGAGAGCTGAACCGGCTGTCCCTCGCGCTCGACGGTGATCGCGAGCGACTTTCCGCGGTTCGCCTCGACGAAGGGCCCGATCTCATCGAGGTTAAAAATCGGCTCGCCATTCACCTCGGTGATGAGGTCTCCCGACTGGAATCCGGCCTTCTCCGCCAGGCTGCCCCGGACGACGAAGCCCACGCCCGGAATGAGTCGCGGTCCGATTTGGACCTCGCGCAGCGCCGGCCGCCTCCAGCTCGACGTCTCCGGCTTGGTCCAGCCTGTCGGGAGGGTGATCTCCTGGCCTTCGCGGAGAACCGTAAAGGCAATCGTGTCGCCCTCGCTGCGGACGATCCGCCACTTCACGCTGTCGGTTCCGCTGAGGAAATGCTTCACCGGCTGTCCGTCGATGGCCTTGATCTGATCGCCCACGCGGAGACCCGCCAAGGCCGCCGGGCCGCCATCCTTCACGAACCCGATCGTCGTCCCGTCGAATTCACTTTGTGGCTTGCCCACAAACCAGACGATGCAGGCCATGACGAAGGCCAGCCCGAAGCTGAAGACCGGTCCGGCGGCGGCCACGATGATCTTGTCGATGGGTTTGATCGGCGGGAGCTCGTCCCGCGACTGTTCCACCTTCCCTTCGAGCGCCTCCATCGGAGCCAGCTGCGGAATGGCGACATACCCGCCCGCCGGGATCGAGCCCAAGCGGTATTCCACCCCGCCAATCGTCTTTTTCCAGATCGGCTTGCCGAACCAGATCGCAAATTTTTCGACGACCAGCCCGCGCCATTTGGCCGCCAGAAAGTGGCCGAGCTCGTGCACCACAATCAACAAATTGAAGATCAGCACGACCTCGAGGCAGATAAAGAGGAACTTGAGAATGTCCATAGAGCCCATCACCTTCGCCGCGAATCCAAAAAAATCAATCCGCCAGATGGGCGGACTGGCCGGAATTCCACCGCTGCGGATCAGAGTTGCTTCCTCAGGGGGTGATGCCGCCGGGGACCTCTGGCTGCTGCTGGAGCATTTGCTCGAGAGATGCGTCGGGCTCGGAACCGTTTTTCACGGCCAGATCGTAGTGCTGGCGGGCTTTTTCCAGGGAGGGAGGCTGGGAGGTCGCGTAGAGAACGGCGAGGTTGAAATGGGCGTCCGGGTAATCCGGGCGAAGTTCGATACTCCGCAGAAAGGCCGCCTCGGCCTCGCTTTTCATGCCCTTCTCTCCGTAGCAGATCCCGATGTAATTCTGGGCGATGTGGTCCTTGTCATCCGCAGCGAGAGCCTCCTGGAGGGATTTCATCGCCTCGTCGAATTTTCCCTGCTTGCAATAAACGACCCCGAGGTTCGTCGCGGCAAATGCATCCGTCGGGTTGATTTCGATCGCTTTCTTGAGGGCGACTTCGGCGGCAGAGAGCTTGCGGGACTGAATCTGGGTCACCCCGAGGTTCGAGAGCGCAAAGTAGTTGTTCGGGGAGGCATCCACGATCTCCTGGTAGATTTTTTCGGCATCGCCGAACCGTCCGGCCTCAAAATCGTTTTGCGCCTGGTCGACAAGCGCTCGGGAGGATTCCGGGAGCGACTCCGGCCCTTCGGCCGGGAGCGGTTCGGGGAACCCACCGGCCGGTTTCGCGACGGCGAGGGTCACGGAGAGCGAAGAGGGATCGCTCTCATTGAGCATGGCGATGGGTTCTTTAAAGAGGAGCTTCTCGTCATCGCTCAGGCGGAATGACGGTTTCTTCAGCACCTCGATCTGCTTGGCAATGGCATCGGACTTGACCTGGAGATTCTGAAGCTCCTGATCCAATTCCTGGCTAGCATGGTCGCGCTCGGCCTGCTCCTTGATCTGGCGCAGGATGATCGCTCGAAGGAGGTCGTTCTCGACAAGGGTGCGCTTCTCGTCTGCCGAAGGCTTCGGGTTGAGTCGGAGCCGGGCCGCTTCCCCGGAGGACTCATCGAGCTGCCTGGCCAGGGCGGCGATCTGGTCTTCTCGGGAGGCGATCTGGGACTGGCTTTCGAGAAGGCGGTCGTTGAGGGAATTGATCTCGCTGCGCAGCTCGCCCAGAAGTTTTTCGCTCTCATCCGGCTTGGCGGCGGCCTCTGCCAGCTTCTTTTCCGACTCCGCCAGCTTTTCGGCGAGGTCTTTATTTTCGGCGGTCAATTTCTCGAGGCGCTCGGAATCCGTGGCTTCAGCCAGTTTCTTTTTCAGGTCCTCTTTCTCTGCAGCGAACTTCTTCTCGATCTCCTTGCGTTCCTGCGTGAGCTTCTCGATGACCTCGGTATTGTCTTTGATTTTCTTAGTCCGGGCGATCGCCTCGTCACGTTGCTGGGCGACTTTTTTGCGGTCCGTCTCCAGGATTTTCCTCCCGGCGTCCGCCGACTCGATGTACTGAGATGCCCGCTCCAGCTTCGTGAGGAGGCGCTGATTCTCGTCAATCAAAGCTTCGTTGTCGGCCTCAGCGGTGAGGATTTTGTCGTTGAGTTCGGCGAGGATGGTGCTTTCCACCGGGCGCGGGGCGGCAGCCCGCGCATCCCGGTCCCGGATGGCGTTTTGCATGGCGTCTTGCGCCTGGGCCAGCTGGGCCTTGAGCTCCACGACGGTGACCTTGGTTTTGTCCACGGCATAAAGGGCACTTTTCAGCTCGGCTGTCTGGCGCGTGAGCCGCTCGCGAAGCGCGTCGTTTTCAGCTTTGGCAGTGGCCAGTTGCTGGCGCAGCGAGGAGTAGTTTTCGCTGACGCCGGTGGTTGATGGTGTCGGGCGTGGCGTCGATTTGGGGGTGATCAACGGGCGGGAGGTGTTGATCGCCGGCGGAGGGAGGGAGACTGGATCGGCCTGGGGAAGAGGTCCTTCCGGCCCCTCCTCGAGCGGAGGCAGGTTCGCCACCTGAGGGCCAATGCGATCCATGTTTTCGCGGGTTTTTTTCAATCGGTATTCCACGACGGGCGGCTGCCAGTCCGGTTGCGACTTGACGATTTCTTCGAGTTGCTTTGCGGCGCTCTGGTAGCGGGTGAATGCCCCGCGCACATCTCCGTCACGCTCGAGCTTCTCGCCGCTCTGGAAGTCCTGATAGGCGCGGAGAAAAAGGTCCGAGGCATCCTCAGCCCAAAGCGCCGCAGAACAAGCCAGAAGGCCGAGTGCGATCATTAGAGCTTTTCGAAAAATGGTTGTCACAGGGATACTTGGGAGAAATGTCCACATTGCCCCATCCCCTGAGCGATATCAACCCGAAATGAGAAATTGCAAAGACCTCCGAATTGCCATCAACGAAGCCGGGCGCGGTCTTGCCGGGATTTTCTGAATCCCCGTCAGAGCAATTCGGCGGCCACTTCGTCGGCCACGAGGCGGCCCCGGCGGGTGAGCACAACCCGGCCATCAGCCCGGGTGACGAGGACATGGGATTCGAGAGCGGCCAGCTTCAGGGGGTCCGCCCCGTCTGGTGAAATCCCTCCGGACGTGCGGAGGGCGAAGGCGGTTTGCTCGGCAGCTCTCAGGGCCTCGGGCACGTCCTCGGAAAAATCCTGGAGCGGTTCATGGGCCTCGACGCGGGCGATGTAGGAGGAGGTGTCGGCCACATTGCGCCAACGGCGGCCCGCGCGCGTGCTGAACGCGCTGGGTCCGAGTCCGGCGTAGTCATCGCCATTCCAGTAAGCCAGGTTGTGAAGGCACTCCCTTCCCGGTTTGGCGTAGTTGGAAATCTCGTATTGCGCATAGCCCGCCTCCGCAAGTGCATCCATCGCCTCCTCGAAAAACACGGCATCGCGGCCGTCTTCGGGGGCATACTCGCCGCGCGTGAATCTCTCAAAAAACTCGGTGTCCTCCTCGTAGGTGAGGCAGTAGGCCGAGATGTGGTCGGGGCCGAGCGCGATCGTTCGCTGCAGCGACTCCCGCCACTGGCCGACGGTCTGCCCGGGAATCCCAAAGATCAGGTCGAGGTTGATATTGGCGACCCCGGCTTCGCGCAGGATGCGGTAGCTTCGCTCCGCCTGGGCCGCACTGTGGACCCGGCCGAGCGTCTGCAGAAGCCCGTCATCCCACGACTGGACACCCATGCTCACGCGGTTGACCCCCATCGCAAGGAGCCCGGCCGCCTTTTCCAGGGAGACCGTCGCCGGGTTCATCTCGATGGTGAATTCCCGCAGGCCCGAGAAATCGATGCGTTCCTGCAGGCCGGAGATGAGGAAGTCGAGCTGGGGAGTCGAGAGCGCGGTGGGGGTGCCGCCGCCAAAAAAGATGGACTCCGGCCGGAGGCCCGGGGACGCAGATTCCGCCTCTTTCAACATTGCTTGCAAAAAGGCTTTGGTTTTATTGCGGTCGCTGGCTTCTTTGTAGAAGCTGCAATACGGACACACCTTCGGACAGAACGGAATGTGGACGTAGAGGTGGCGGACCATTGGACATGAGATTATTCCCGAATTGGATGAGATGCAACCGGACAGCCGCCGCTCTGGCGCTGCTGGCCACAGGAGCCTGCGCACGAGCCGCGGAGCCCGCCACGCCGGCGGCCACACCGGCTGATTCCAAAGTCTATTTCGCCGTGGATTCGGCCGCTTTGTCGGCGTCCCGCTCGGTGAACCCCAGCGTTGTTCGGCGGATGGTGGACAACCTCGTCATAGCCGTGACCGGAAAGCCCGATGTCCGCCAGGCCTGGGCCAGCCTCGTTAAAAAGGAGGACCGGGTCGGCATCAAGGTCGCTGCGGCCGGTGGAGCGGTCAGCGGAACCAACCCCCAGGTCGTCGATGCCATCGTCTCCGGCCTGCTTTCTGCCGGAATTCCGCCCGCGCACATCATCGTTTGGGACAGGAATCTCGAAGATCTGATCGCTGCAGGATTTCGAAAGGATGGCAGCCGTTACACCTTGCGTTGGGTGGATCCGAAGACGGGCTATGACCCCAAGGCCCAGGTCAGCGCTCCGGTTCTTGGCAAACTGATCTGGGGCGACAGCGGGTTCGGTGCCCAGGGGGGTGGGTTCTCGGATCTCTCCGGGGACCAACTCAGCAGCAAGAGCTTCTACTCAAAAATCCTGAGCCAGGAGGTCACGAAAATCATCAACGTCCCCTCGCTGATGGACAGCTTCCTCACCGGCGTCAACGGAGCGCTTGCGAACATGGTGCTGCCAAACCTCGACAACTGGCGTCGCTTCACGAAGCCACCTTCGTTCGGCGATCCCTTCCTTGCGGAAATCTATGCGGACGCGATCATTCGCGACAAAGTGGTTCTCACGATTCTGGATGGCATTTTTCTTCAATACGCTGGAGGACCCTTCGCGAATCCCGGCTTCCTGCAAGACCACCTCACGATTTACGCCAGCAAGGATCCGCTCGCGATCGATGCCACCGCCGTCCGCTTGATTGATGAGGCCCGCAAGCCATCCAAGCTTCCCCCGCTCGGGCCCATGACCGGCTGGCTTGACAGCGCCCATTCCATCGGCGTCGGAATCCGCGATGAGACGAAAATCGAAATGATTCAGGTCGGGGTCGAGGGCCTCCGCTGACCCGGCGGCGCAGAAATGTTCCGCAGTCCCGCAGCCGCTTTCCGGAGCCGGGTCTGGATGGTGGAGGACCCTCCGCCAATCCCATAGGCAGCCTTTTCGTAGCACGCAGAAAACTCCGCGAGAACGGCCTCTGCGACCGGGTGCAGGCGGGAGGCTTTTGCCATCCAGGCCAACGGGGTCTCTCCGGGCTCGCGCGGGATCCTCAGACGCACGGCGCAGCGATCCAAAGCGTCCAGAGCTTCCGAGAGCAGATCCCGGCGGTTCCTGCGCTGACGGAGAAACCAGATGAGGCCACCCGCTGCAGCCGCCGCCAGAAGCCCCGGAACCAGCCACGCCCGAACCGGACGGGCGAGCCATTCTCCGCCTTTCACAAAAAGGCTGCTGGCGTAGGTGAGTGCGGTGCGCGGCCAGGTCCAGCGGGAGGGGTCGCGGTCGGTTTCCAGCCGGAGCAGGAACTCCGGCGCCACCACTTCCGTCGCATCAAAGCGCATCCATGAACCCGATGCCGGATCCCAAGCCTCAACCCAGGCATGCGCATCGGAATCCCGGACCGAAAGCGAGCGCAGCCACGGATTCCAGCGCCCCCCGCGGTAGCCGGTGATGACCCGGGCCGGGACCCCGCCCAGCCGCAGGAGATTGGCCGAAGCCGCCGCGTAGTGCTCGCAGAACCCCCGGCGGGATTTGGTCAAAAAACTTGTGATCGAATCCACCCGCCCGGGCCGGGTCGTGTAAACAAACCCCGATGTCGCAAAAAATTCCGCCAGATCAGCCAACCGCTTCGGCGTTCCGCCGGGTCCGCGAAAGATCCTTCGCGTGAGGTCGCGCAGAACCGGGTCGCCGGCAATTTTCGCGGGTAGTTCTGAATCCGCGCCTTGAGGTGGATCGTTGGCCCGAACATTGAACGAGGCGATCTCGATCTGGAGGCGTGCATCGTCGGGGGCGGCATTTTCGACGGCGCCTTCATGCATACCGAGGGGGGCCACCGGACGCGCGGGCTCAATCGCCAGAGAGTAGCGCCAGGCCGGAAGCCCGGGAAATCGCTTCGGCTGCGGACGCTCGTTTCCCGCGAGCCACCGGAACCCGAGGTTCTGGTCCAGCACGCCCCCCCGCCAGAAGAGGTCTCCAACTCCGGGCACCTTTCCTCCCTCTTCAAAATAGGCCGTGAAGGCGAGCTGGCGTCCCGGCCGGATCCCGGAAAAATCCCCCGGGTTGAGCTCGCTGGAAAATCCCGCAAGCGCCACCTCGGTGCGGTGGGAGAGCGCCGGAAAAACCCAGAAGACAGGGATAACAACAGCCGCGACCGGCACGACGAGCCGCAGGGCGCGGGCCAGGACCGCCCGCAGGCTTTGCGTGGCCTCCTGCGGCGTGTGCGATTGCTGGGCTAGAAAGAGGAGGATGGCCACATCGACAATCAGCGGGACCGGGCTGATGTCGCTGCTCAGAGCGATGACTGCAAGCAGAATCACGGCGCAGAGGAGCACCCGCAGCGCCCGCTTGGGATTCATTGGCAGGAGGAGAAATGACCCGCCAGCCCAGGCAGCAGCGCCCCCGAAAAATCCCGCCAGCGACATGCCGGCAAGGAACGGCAGGACGAAGATCCCCGCCAGCCCCAGCCAGCCGACCCAGCGGGGCGGAAGGACGCGGCCGAAGCGCAGCACCAGCCCGGTCAGCAGCAGAATCCCCAACGCCACGCCAAGCGATGCCGGCAGGAGCACGATCCATTGGTGGACGGCGAACCAGATGCCAAGCAGCAACCCCGTCACACGCTGTCCGGGGGGCTCTTTCACCGTCCGCCCCTCCACCCGGCCAGGGCCGCCCGGCACGCATCCAGGTTCCTCTCGCTAAGAATCGTTCCGCCAAGGTGGAGATCGAAGCCCTTCCCCAGACGTGCGGCCGCATGGATCCAGGCGCTCAGCTGCTCCAGGCGGTCCTCCGTATCCTCAAGAAATGCCGTATCCTTCCACCGGAGCGCCTGCCGCCCGCCGGGATCTTCGAACGTGCGAACCGTCATTGTCCCGGTCCGGGCAAACACCTTCCAGTCCACCCGGGAAAGTGGATCTCCCGTGACGAACGGGCGGAACTCGGCAACCTCCTCGCCGCCGAACTTTGCCGTGACCGGCTCGCCCGGCAGCCCGCGCCAGGAGCGTCCGAGCGGATAGACCGCATGGGTCCCGGCGTCCTGCAAAACCTTCCAGGCAAAGCAAAGCCCGGCGGGAAGGTTGCTGGAGACCCAGATCGCGGGGATGGGGAAAATCCCGCGGCGTCCGGTCGGGATGCGGATTTCGACGCGGATGGCCCCCCCCGCTTCGATGATCGGGATTTCCACCTGTCCGTGGAGCCGCCAGCCTTTACGGTAGCGGACCTTCAAGCCCAGGTGCTCGGTCGGGCTGCTGTTCGTGACGAGGAGACGAATGACTGCGTCCGTTCCAGCCGGGACCGGGGAGACCCGCCCGGCGCTCAGGCTGATCCCTCGCAGGTTGTCGTTGGTTTGGATGAGCACCACAATCCCGGCCACGAGAAGGGCGATCACCAGAACCTGCGGGCTGCCCCCGAATCCCTGCAATAAATAGCCCGCTGCAAACGTGAGGAAAACAGCCCCCGCGAACACCGCCCCGGCCCAGGTGGGGACAATGTATATCCTCTCGCGGGGTTTCATGGCTACCGCACCGGTGTCTCGCGCAGTAGCAGCTCCGCCATCCCCGCTGCCTCGCGCGCATCGGAGGGCGACGTCGCAAACTGTGCCAGGCGGTGCGCCACCACCGGGGAAAACACCTCCTGCACGTCGTCGGGAAGAACGTGTTCGCGGCCGCGAAGGAACGCCCGCGCCCGCCCTGCGCGCTGGAGGCCCAGCGCCGCGCGCGGCGAAAGAAGCCAGCCGTGCTCGTGGGCTTTCGCGAAGAGGTCGAGGATGTAGTCGGAAACAGCCTGCGCCACGTGAAGCCGCGCCGCGTCGCGCTGCCATTCCACAACCTGCCCGCCAGACGTCAGCACCTCCAGCGCCTCCAGTTGGAACCCGCCGCCGGAGTCGCGCTCGAGCAACTTCTTCTGGGTCCCGCGGCCCGGTATTCCCAGCGCCAGCCGCATCAGAAACCGGTCGATCTGCGACTCCGGAAGCAGGGCTGTCCCCGCCTGGTCGCGCGGGTTTTGGGTGCCCACAAAAAAGAACGGCCCGGGCAGCGCGTGCGTGTGCCCCTCGATCGTCACCTCGTGCTCGTCCATCGCCTGCAAGACCGCACTCTGCGTCCGCGGAGACGCCCGGTTCAGCTCGTCGCCAAGCACCAGCTGCGCAAAGATCGGCCCGCGGTGAAACGTGAACGTCTGGCGTGAGGGATCGAAGACCTGGCTGCCCAGGATGTCTGATGGCAGCAGGTCGTTCGTGAATTGCACGCGCTGGAATTCCAGCCCCAGCAGGCGGGCCATCACTTTCACCATCGTCGTCTTGCCCACCCCGGGCGTGTCTTCAATCAGGAGATTTCCGTCAGCGATGAAACAACAAAGCGCCAGCTCCAACTCGCGCTCGCGGTCGATCATCGCCCGCCCGGCCTCCGCAT
This sequence comes from Terrimicrobiaceae bacterium, assembly GCA_041741775.1. GTDB lineage: Bacteria > Verrucomicrobiota > Verrucomicrobiia > Chthoniobacterales > Terrimicrobiaceae > QYQL01. The sequence continues at coordinate 13,310 of JBGSJQ010000052.1, forward strand.
GGAACTTCTCCAAAAACGATCGCATGTCCTCACCCATACACCCGTTCAGGCCGGCGGAAAACGATTCTTATTTCCCCAGTTCCCCCCCTCGCCACATCACTCCGCTAGCGCTCCGGTTGTGCCCCCTGCACCAAACATTCGTCTTTTCCCCATATACAAAGCGCTCTCGCGCTGGTTTTCCGATTTCCGCAGGCGCGCCCTTGCGAACCACGACCGGAGAAGCTACAGACATCGGATCGCTCTCATGGAACGGCCTCCCCTCATTCCCCGGATCCTCACCCTGGCCGCCATCTGGATCGCCCTGGCCGCCTGCCAATCCCTCCCGCCTGCCGAAAAGCGCGCGGTCCGGACAACGCTCGAGGCCTACCGGGCCGCCCTAAACGCGAAATCCTACGACAGCCTCGCCCCCCTCCTCTCCGAGAAGGTTCATATTGGGGGCATGACGGACGAGCTCTCCCGCGCGGGGCTTCAGGCCGGGATGCACTGGCCGCCCTCCCGCATCACCGGCATTCAGATTTTCAAGCTCGCGGAGAAGGATGGCCTGCCTGAAGCCCGTGTGGGGCTTGAAATCAAAGGCGGAGTTCTGCTGCTGCGGATGGGGTTTGATGGCCGGGGCCGGATCCGGTCGATTGATGACAGCCCGCTCTGGAAAGTGCGCGGAGCCGTGGTGAAGTCGTCCTTCACCTCGCCGTTCATCACCGCCAAAGGCCTCCTCTTTGTGCGGGCGACAGCCAACGGGCGCGAGGGGTATTTCCTCGTCGATACGGGCAGCTCCGACCTCCTCCTCAACCAGAAGTATTTTTCACCGCAGAAGAATCATGGAATGCCGGGGATGGTCTCGACGGTCCACGGGATCTCATCAAATCCCGGGCGCAGTCCGGTGCGCCTGTTGAAATGGGGCGGGCTGACGTTGCGCGGAGCCGACGGGCAGCTTCACGATTTTACCGAAATGGAGACAGCCGAGACGAAGCCCCTCCTCGGAGCCATCGGGTTCGAGCAGTTGAGGAACTTCGTCGTCACCTTTGACTGGAAAGCCCGCACGATTTCCGTCGCCCCGAAGAGCACGTCAACGAACCCGCGCGGCACCGTGCATTTCAGATTCTTCCTCCACACCCCGGTTTTCCCTGTGGAAATCGGCGGCGTCACCCGCCCGATGGTCTTCGACAGCGGGGCGGCCGTCAATATGCTCCCTGGCATCGACGGACTTGAAGAACACTTTCGCCGGTTCCCTGTGCAGACGAAAATCAGCGACGGCGGCCGCACGGGCGACGGAGCAGTTGCCTTCGGCACGATCGATTCCACGAAACTCGGCGGCCTGACCTACCGCGACATGCCCTTCGCCATTTACGATGTCCCCTACCTCGGCGGTAACGGGATCATCGGCAGCCCGCTTATCCAATCCGGTCGCCTCGAAATCGATTTTCCCAAGCGCACCCTGTCGCTCTGGTAGGCGGCTCACTCTCTGGCCGGATGGCACCCCTCCGCCCCGCCTCCCAATCGCCCCACGCGAAAAACGCCAAAAAATCCTCGCACTGCCCGGGTGGCTTGGGCTACCGTCGCCGGTTCCATTTCTTTTTACACAATGAAAACCAAACGATCCACAAAACCATCCGCCAAGCCTGCGCCGGAGCGCGGGAAACCCATGAACGGGGCGGAGATCCTCGTCGAGTGTCTCGAGCGCGAGGGTGTGGACGTCATTTTTGCGTATCCGGGCGGATGCTCGATGCCGATCCACCAGGCGCTGACGAAGACACGCAAGATCCGGACGATCCTGCCCCGCCACGAGCAGGGTGGAGTTTTTGCAGCCGAAGGCTACGCGCGGGTGACCGGACGGGCCGGCGTGTGCATGGCGACCTCCGGCCCCGGGGCCACGAACCTCGTGACCGGTATCGCGGACGCCTTCATGGACTCGATCCCGCTGGTGGCGATCACCGGCCAGGTGCCGCAGGAAATGATCGGCCGCGGGGCCTTTCAGGAGACCGACGTCTTCGGCATGACCCTGCCCATGGTCAAACACAGCTACCTCGTGTGGGATATCAATGAGATCCCCCGTATCGTAAAAGAGGCATTTCACATCGCGCAGTCCGGTCGCCCGGGCCCGGTCCTCATCGATATTCCGAAGAACATCCAGAACCAGACCGCCCAGCCGATCTTCCCGAAGACCGTTTCACTTCGCGGCTACCAGCCCGACAAGAAGGCCGATGACTTGGCGCTTCACGAGTTGATCGGGATGCTGGAACATGCCAAGCGCCCGATGATCTACTGCGGCGGCGGCGTGCTCTCAGGCAACGCCTCGGCCGAGCTCTTGGAGTTTGCCGAGCGCACCCAGATCCCTGTGGCCACCACGCTGATGGGCATCGGGTGCTTCCCCGAGAACCACGCGCTGTCGCTCAAATGGCTGGGCATGCACGGCACCGTCTATGCCAACAACGCCGTGAACGAGTCCGACCTCCTGCTCGCCATCGGCGTGCGGTTCGATGACCGCGTGACCGGCAAAGTCGAAAAATTCTGCGAGCATGGAACGATCGTCCACATCGACATCGACAATTCCGAGATCAACAAAAACAAGCTCGTCCGCCTGCCGATCCTCAGTGACATCAAGTATGCGCTCGGGCGTCTCAATCTAATGCTCGACAAAACGGGCTGGAAGCGCCCCGTCAAAGGCCAGGGCCGCTTCAAGGAATGGTATGGCCAGATCGCCAAGTGGAGGGCCGCCCATCCGCTCACCTTCAAGGACACGGAGGATGTCATCCAGCCCCAGCACGTGATCAAGGAACTCTGCGAACTCACGAAGGGCGACGCGATCATCACGACCGGCGTGGGCCAGCACCAGATGTGGGCCGGCCAGTTCTACAACTTTTCCAAACCCCGCACGTTTGTGACCTCCGCCGGTCTCGGGTCGATGGGGTTCGGCTACCCGGCCGCCATGGGTGCCAAGGTGGCCCGCCCCGACAAGGAGGTCATCGACATCGACGGGGACGGATCGTTCCTGATGAACGTTCAGGAGCTCGCGACCGCGCACATCGAGGGCATCGCCGCAAAGGCAATCATCCTCAACAACCAGCACCTCGGCATGGTGGTGCAGTGGGAAGACCGATTCCATGGTGGCAACCGCGGCCATACGTTCCTCGGTGATCCCAAGGACCTCAAGCGGATCTACCCGGACTACGTCCAGCTCTGCAAAGGGTTCGGCGTGCCGTGCGAGCGGGTTCTTCACAAAAAAGACCTGCGCGCCGCCATTCAACGCCTGCTGGCCTCGAAGGAGGCTTATGTCCTCGACGTGATGACCCCCTACACCGAGCACGTGCTGCCAATGATCCCGGCCGGCAAGACATACAAGGACATCATCACCGAATAGCCGAAGGTTGTTGGGTGTAAAAAATTCCGGCCTTTTCGCTTGACGGATCGGCCTTCCTGTTCATGATCTCCGTCAATCTTATCGAGAGTGGCGGAGGGACTGGCCCTTTGATGCCACGGCAACCGCTGGGAGGGGGTAGCTGTTTTTAGACAGCCGCCGCCACCCGGGTCCAGGTGCCAAATCCAGCCCGGGGCGTCGGCGTCAAAACCGCCTTTCCGGGGAAAGATGAGGTGAGCCTGCTCGTCGGAGCGAGCGGGGCTTGTTTCGTCCTCCGCTCTCGATAGGGGCCAGAACTTATGAGCGAATCACAAATATTTTTTTCCAACCTGAAGTGCCGGGAGTGCGGGCGGCTGTATCCGAAGGAAGCCATCCATATTTGCGAGTTTGATTTTGGTCCGTTGGAAGCGGCCTACGACTACGACCTGATCGCGCGCCACATTAACCGTGAGGTGATCGCCTCGCGTCCGCAGTCGATGTGGCGTTACCGGGAATTGCTGCCGATTGATGGCGAGCCGACGGTGGGGGCGCAGGTTGGGTTCACGCCGCTGGTTCGTGCCGACCGCCTCGCGGCCAAGCTGGGGGTCGAGGAGCTCTACATCAAGAACGACACGGTGAACTATCCGACCCTGTCGTTCAAGGACCGCGTGGTCTCCGTGGCATTGAGCCGGGCCCGTGAGCTGGGGTTCGAGGTCGTGGCCTGCGCTTCCACGGGAAACCTGGCCAACTCCGTCGCGGCCAACGCGGCGGCGGCCGGCCTCAAGAGCTATGTCCTGATTCCGGCCGATCTGGAAAAAAGCAAAGTCGTTGGCTCGCTGGTCTACGGGACGCAGGTCATCGGGATCCACGGGCCGTATGACCAGGTGAACCGCCTCTGTTCCGAGATTGCCGGGAAATACGGTTGGGGGTTTGTGAACGTGAACCTTCGCCCCTACTACGCCGAGGGCTCGAAGAGCATGGGCTTCGAAATTGCTGAGCAGCTTGGCTGGAAGCTGCCCAGGCACACGGTCGTGCCGATGGCCAGCGGATCGCTCCTCACCAAGATTCACAAGGCCTACAAGGAATTCGTCCGCGTCGGGATCCTCGACGAGACGCCGTTCTCCGTGCACGGCGCGCAAGCGACCGGGTGCTCCCCGATTGCCTCCGCCATGAAAAAATCCATCGACATCGTCAAGCCGGTCCCGAACCCGCAGACGATCGTCAAATCACTCGCGATCGGGACCCCGGCTGACGGGTATTACGCGCTGCGCACGATGAACGAGACCGGCGGCAGCGCTGAGGACTGCTCGGATGACGAGGTCGTTCAGGGCATCCGCCTTCTCGCGGAATACGCCGGGATTTTTGCCGAGACCGCCGGCGGCGTCACCGTTGCCTGCGCGAAAAAGCTCATCGAATCTGGAAAAATCCCACGCAACGAAAGCATCGTCCTGTGCATCACCGGCCACGGGCTGAAGACCCAGGAGGCCATCCATGGCCACTGCGGCGAGCCGCGCCTCATCAACCCCAGCCTCCGCGAGTTCGAGGCCCTTATCGCCAATGACCCCGGCCTCCCCGTGGCACCGTAAATTTCAACAAAAAAACCACCATGACCGTCCGCATCCCAGCTCCGCTCCGCAAACTCACCAATGACCAGGAAGTCGTGCCCGCCGAAGGCGCGACGATCGGCGACGTGCTCGCCAGCCTCGACAAATCCTACCCCGGCCTGATCGAACGCATCTGCGATGAGCAGGGCAACGTCCGCCGCTTCGTGAACATTTTCCTCAACGACGAGGACATCCGCTTCCTCGAAGAGAAGGCCACCCCGGTGAAAGAGACCGACGAGATCAGCATCGTTCCCGCGATTGCCGGCGGATAGGGCTCAGCAGCCTACGGCTTGCGTCCGTCCTGCGGGACCATGGCCAGCTTCGAGACGTCCACCCCGCTGGCCTTGAGCACAGCCACTGCGGCGGCGTAGTCCTCCGCCGAGAGGGTGGAGGTGCGGGAAAAGATCCACGCCAGCTTGGCGTCCGGCGTGGCAACGACGGCATACCGGTCGTTGTCCGCCACAGCAAGGATCACGAGTTTGACTTTCACCAGGCCGCCGAAGAACGAGGCCGTCCAGCGCGCATTTGTTCCCGGATCGGTGACCGTGGCCACATTTCCTGCCTCGAGGAGCTTGCCGTCAAACCCTCCCTTGCGGGCTCTGAAGACCGTATCCACTTTTCCCTCAGGCGTGAGCCGGTAGGTTTCCACGGAGTTGTAGCAATTCTTTTCTGCAAAATACGGGATATTTGCGATCACATGCCAGTCGCCCATGTAACCGGGCAGATCGACTTTGGCAGCCGGCACAACCACGGAGCGCGGTGTGGCGGCACAGCCACCCAAGAAAAGGCCGAGGATTCCAGCGAGGAGGGTTTTCATGATATGGATATAGATAGCCCGGTTTGGCGGTTGTGGCAAATGCGGTTGTTGGGAACAGGGCAAACGCATTCAAGGGCGAGGGGGAAAGGAGGTCAGAGTGGTTCCATAAAGAATTCATCGCTGATACGTCCCTCTGCGAGGAGTGCTTTTTTGTCCCCTTGAGGCAGGGAATTGGCACCATTCATGCTCTAATTTTCAAAAAAACATTTTGCAATACCACCGATTGTGGTCTCTTAAGTATTCATCAAAATGCAGCCTGCCGAACGATTATTTCCCCGCCGCCGTTTTTTCGGACTGGTCCTGTGCACGGGCACAGGGCTTTTGATGGGTGCCAGCAAGGCGGATGCCATGTGGAACGTGATGGACGTCCTTCGCGCGCTGGATGGCGGGAAGCCAGCCAGCTCCGAAATTCCTCCCTCCCTGCGGGGGTTGATCGGCAAAAATGGTGACGCCTATAAAAAGTTTCTCAGCCGCATCGGCCTTCGCCGCATTTCCGTGCAGGCGATCTTGGAATCCCACGCCAAGGCGCGCGGCAATGTTCACAACACGCTTCCGCCGCGTCAGCTCTGGCCGAATATCCGCTCCACCCTCCTCGTTCTGGACAATGTCGCCTTGCGCTTGGGCGAGCCCGTCGGTCAGGTCCTCTCGGTCTATCGGTCTCCGGCCTACAACGCCCTCTGCCCCGGGGCGAAGAGCAATTCCTACCATATCCGCAACAATGCGATCGATGTACGGTTCAGTTCCTCCCCCGGACGTGTGGCTGCCGCCGCGCGTGACCTTCGCAAGAGAGGCCTCTTCCAAGGGGGGGTCGGACGCTATCCGGGATTCACCCATCTTGACACCCGCGGCGCCAACGCCGACTGGTAGGGGGCCTTCCAGCAAACCTCACGCCGCGCACGGAGAAAGAGCGCATGTCCCTCCCCGGCTCTCGCAGGGGTGGCATGCCGAAAGAATTCGACTCCCCACAGATTCTCCCGCACGTTTCCTTTCATGAGATTTGTTGATCAGATTCGTATTCATGCCAAGGCGGGCGACGGCGGGAATGGATGCTGCAGTTTTCGCCGGGAAAAATTCATTCCGCATGGCGGGCCCGATGGGGGCGATGGGGGGGGGGGAGGCGATATTATCCTGCGTGCGGATCACGACACCGACAACCTCGTCGCTTTGTTTTTCGAGCCGCTGGTGCGCTCCGGCCGCGGGGCGCACGGCAAGGGAAAGAACAAGCATGGCCGCAGCTGCGGGCCGACTTATGTGCGCGTTCCGGTGGGAACCCTCATCCATCGGGCCGGACAGCAGCCCGGGGATCCTGTCGAAGAGGAGCCGATTGCTGACCTCACCGAGCACGGGCAGGAGTTTCTCCTTTGCAAAGGTGGCGATGGAGGCAAGGGCAACACCCACTTCAAAAGCTCCACCAACCGCGTCCCCCGGCAGCACACCAAGGGCTACCCCGGCGAGGAAGGCTGGTTCTACCTCGAACTCCGCACGATCGCCGACATCGGCCTGGTCGGATATCCCAACGCCGGGAAATCCACTCTGATCGGCGCCATCTCCGCCGCCCATCCGAAAACCGCCCCGTATCCTTTCACCACCCTCCATCCGGTGATCGGCGTGGTCAACCTCCCCGAATACCGCCGCCTCACCGTGGCCGATATCCCGGGCATTATCGAAGGTGCCCACGAAAATAAAGGCCTCGGCCATGAGTTCCTGCGCCACATCGTCCGCTGCCGCATGCTCCTCTTCGTGATCGACATGGCCGGGACGGAAGGGCGTAACCCAATCGCCGATTATCAGTCCCTTCGAAAGGAGCTTAAACTCTATGATTCCACTCTCCTTAAGAAAGATTTTGCGGTTATCGCGAATAAGGCGGACGTATCGGAATTCGCAGAAAATCTAGCCGCGTTTCAAGCGAAGTTTCCGAAGGTGCGTGTGGTGGAGATCTCGGCTATGGAGAAGACGGGATTGGAGGGGATTTTTGCAGCTGTTTCGGCAGGTGGCTTGGAGGGCCGCGTTCTGTGAGCCGTTCCTTGCCGCACCCGGGCTACGACACGGGCTGGGCGGTTTTCCTCGAAGACCGGACCAGGTAGGGAGCGAACGTCGATTTCGAGCGTTCGGGCAGGGTGGCAGAAATGGCCGCGCCGTCACCTTCGTAGGTGATCTGGTGCACCACGGCTTCGCGGTGCAGGCGGGCGATGAGGTCAGCGCGGTCGGCGGGGATGACCAGATCGGTGACCTTCGCATGTCCGGCCACGAGGCGGGCGAGGCGCTCGAGAAGCTCGTCGAGCCCTTCGCCGGTGTGGACAGAGACGAATACCGCTTCGGGAAAATGGTGCCGGAGGACGACGCGCGTGGAAACATCATCGACTTTGTCCATTTTATTAATGACGACGACGGTCGGCAGCGTGTCGGCACCGAGATCTTGGAGGACGGCCTTGGTGGTGTTGTAGAATTCGATGACTTTCGGGTGGGAGGCATCAAGGACGTGGAGGAGAAAATCCGAGAGCGCAGCTTCCTCGAGGGTGGCATTGAACGATTCGACGAGCTGGTGGGGGAGTTTGCGGATAAATCCCACCGTGTCGGTCAGGAGCAGGGGTTGCCGGCCGGGCAGAGCCACTTTGCGTGTCGTGGTGTCGAGTGTTGCAAACAGCTTGTCCTCGACAAGGACGTCGGCCCCGGTGAGGCGGCGGAGGAGCGAGGACTTGCCGGCATTCGTGTATCCGACAATGGCCGCGTTGGGAACCGGGGTCCGCTTCCGGTCTTTCCGCTGGGTGGCCCGGGCGCGGCGCACGGACACCAGCTCCTTTTTCAGGCGGTCGATG
>JBGSJQ010000053.1:0-13222 GCA_041741775.1 Terrimicrobiaceae bacterium
CGGGCGGCCTCGCGGGCCCGGGCGGCCATGAGGCACTTCTCCACGATTTTTTTGCCAACCGTGGGGTTCTGGTCGAAGTGGAGCATGAGCCCCTCATAGCTGATCGAGCCGACGATGCCATCGACCTCGGGAGAGATGAGTTTGACCTTTGTCTGGGACTCAAACCGGGGGTCCGGGTGCTTGACGCTGACAACCGCCGCAAGGCCTTCGAGAACGTCGTTGCCGGTAATCGGGACGTCCTTTTCCTTCAGAAGCGAGTTGTTCTTCGCATACTGGTTGATCGCGCGGGTGAGGGATCCGCGGAAGCCGCTGCTGTGCGTTCCGCCATCCGGGTTCGGCACGGCATTTGTGTAGCAGAGGAGTTGTTCGTTGTAGGTGTCCGTGTAGTGGAGCCCGATCTCGACCATGACCTTGTCGCGGGAGCCCTTGATCATGATGGGCTTTGGGTGGACGATCGACTTGTTCTCCACGAGGCGCTCGACGAATTCCTCCACGCCCTTGGGGTGGACGATCTGGATCGGCTTCGCGTTGTCCTGGCGCTCGTCGAGGAACGTGAACGAGAGCGGGGCGTTGATGTAGGCGAGGTCGTTGAGGCGGGTGATGATGCGCTCGGCCTTGAACTCGATTGTTTCGAGGAAAATTTCGGTATCCGGCAGGAACGTGATGAGGGTGCCGGTGTGTTTTTTGGATTTGACCTCGGCGATGACGTGGAGGTTTTGTTTGGTGACGCCGCGTTCGAACGACATGGCGTGGATCTTGCCATCGCGGGTGACCTCGACTTTAAACCATTCGGAGACGGCATTGACGCATTTGGCGCCGACGCCGTGGGTGCCGCCCGAGTATTCGTAGTTGCCCTGTCCGTATTTGCCGCCTGAGTGCAGGCGGGTGAGGACGAGCTCCACGCCGGGGATGCCCTCCTCCTTGTTGATATCAACCGGGATGCCACGTCCGTTGTCGCGGATCGAGATCGAGCCATCCGAGTGGATGGTGACGTCGATATGGGTGCAGTGGCCGGCGAGGAATTCGTCCACCGAGTTATCCAGCACCTCACTGACACAATGGTGAAGGGCGCGTTCGTCGGTGCCACCGATATACATGCCCGGCTTTTTGCGCACCGCTTCGAGACCCTTGAGGGAACTCAGATCATCGGCGGTGTAGTCGCTTGCCTTAAATTCGGGAGCGGGCTTGGCTGGTTTTGCGGTTTTTTCCGGGGAGGAATCGGGAAGTGGTTCGTCAGGCATCGGGTATTAAAATGATAATTTGCGGGGATGTCCCACAAGATCGAATCAGGTTAGTCAATCGGGGAAGAGAGGCAAACAAATTAAGCAATTTTCTGGCCTTTTCCACAGGATGTTGTGATGTAGAATTTTCTTTCCACAATATGTTGGGTGCCGTCATGCAATTCATCCGCCCGATGCGGACCCCGGTTTTCTGGGGGATTTCGCTGTTGATCCTCTGGTTGGCCTGGGCGGCTTATGGGTGGAACCGGGAGGCGGTGTTCTTTGATGGTCAGACGTATTTTGCGGATGGCGACTGCTATGCGCGGATGGTTCGGGTGAGGCAGATGGAGGGGCATCCTTGGGGGGGGGCGATCCGGCATCATGATTTCGAGAATTTTCCTGAGGGGACGGATCCGCACACGACGTTTCCGCTGGATGGGGTGATTCTGGGAGTGGCGGCGGTGCTGCGGCCATTTTCGGCAGATCCATTGGGGCTGGCTGGGGCGTGGGTTTCGCCGCTGTTGGGCTTGGCGACGCTTTTAGTGCTGGCGGTTTTGTGGCGTGGTGTGCCGTTTCATCACGCTTCCCTCCTGTTGCTGGCCGTCTCGCCGATGGCGGTGCAGGGTTTTTTGTTGGGGCGGCCCGACCACCAGTCGTTGCAGGTGTTTCTGCTGATGGTCGCCTTGGTGGCCGAGCTGAAAATCTGGACGACTGGCCGTGGGGGGATGCTGTCGGCAGTGGCGTGGGGAGGGGCATTGTGGGTCTCGCTTTTCGAGCCGTCGATCCTCTTGGCAGCCGTGCTGCTCGCGCGGTTGGTCGGGCGGCGATTGCAGGTTGGCAGGCGAACGCTGGCAGCCTTTGTAGGAATCCTTCTCATCGCCGGGCTTTGGGATGGGTTTCGTGTAGCGGCCTTTGACAGCCATTTTGCGCGCTGGGCGCTAAACATCGGAGAGCTGCGGCATGGGGGGATTCCGCTGATTTTTTCCTGGGTGGGGTGGCTGGTGGTGTTGGCTCCGGTTTTGCTGGTGTGGCGTGCGATGCGGGAGCGGGAAGCGGTCGCGGGGCTGATAGCCTGGTTGTTGGTATTGGCCATGGGGCTGACATTTTGGAACGTGCGCTGGGGGTATTTTCTGGTGCTTGTTTTTGCGCTGAGCCTGCCATTTTTTCTGCCGGTCTTCCGGTGGCGTTGGCTGGGGTGGGGGATCTTTTTGGTTTCGCTTTGGCCGGTGGCGGGGGCGTGGGAGAAATCGCTCTATCCGGATGACGAGGCCTTTCGGGCGAGGGCGGAGGCCGTTGCGGACGGGGTGGCGCTGCGCGAGGCCGCGCTGAGCCTCCGGGGCCTGCCCGAAGGCGGGGTGATTGCGCCTTGGTGGTTCAGTCCGGCGGTGGTTTGGTGGTCAGGGCAGCCCTGTGTGGCAGGGAGCTCTCATCAGAGCCTGCCGGGAATTGTTGATACAGCGAAATTTTATCTCTCAACCGGCGGCGGGGAGGATGTGCTCACGCGGCGACGCGTGCGCTACGTGATCGCTTATGAGCCGGAGCGGGTGGTTTCGAATTCTGCGCAAATCCTCGGGGTTTCCGCGCCAGCCAACCCGCTGGGAGCGAGGCTTTACAACCATCCGCATTCCCCCGAAGAGCCGTATCGGCTCATCCACGCCAACCGGTTTTTTCGGGTGTTCACGGTTGGGACCGAAAGCGCGAGGTAGAACGAGAAACCACTAAGGGCCACTAAAGGTCACTAAAAGAAAAACCCGAAGAGAAACTTGCACCAACCCCAGACTTCACCCAGCAGGTGCGGGGTTGAGTATTCCACAACATACTGTGAATGAGTGGAATTTAGTGAAACTTAGTGGTTCAACTGCGGGAATTTTGGTCAAGTGTCCGCTAAAGTGCACCTGTGAGAACATCCAGGGTCTCGCGGGCATTTCGCTCGATGGAAAACTCAGCGGCGCGGGCGAGGCGGGCAGGTCGACCGGAGGCGCGGAATTCGGCATCGCGCCATCTCTCCAGAGCGGCCGAGAGGGCTTTGGCATCGCCCTCGGGAACGATAGTTCCAAAGGCGTCCGAGGTCAGGACTTCGGAGAACCCATTCGCCGGGGAGGTGATGACCGGGAGGCCGGCGGCGAGGGCTTCGAGGCAGGCATTCGAGAACGGGTCGTAGTAGGTTGGGAGGACAAAAACGTCCGCGGCTCCGAAGAGGGCGGCGAGGTCGCTTGTTGGGCCAACGAATCGCGCCTGGGGCGAGTAAAAGGCATCCGCTGGTCCACGACCTGCGACGAGCAGCGTGGCATCCTTGATCCGTTCTATTGCGCGGAGGGCGGTCCGGAGGCCCTTGCGGTCCCAGCCGGAGCCGACAAAGAGGGCGCAGAGGGCCGTGGGGGCAATGCCGAAGTGCTCGCGGGATTGTTCTCGATCGGCAGGCAGGGTGGGGGAGGAGAGGCCATTATAAACGACGTGCACGCGGTTGGTCGGGAACGCAGAGGCGGCGAGGATTTCGCGGCGGACGAGTTGCGAGTTGGCGATAATAGCCCGGGTATTGGCTGGATCGAAGACCTGGGCTTCCAGGGCGAGAAGCTGACGGTGTTTGGGATTCATCCAGCGGGTCGCCCGTTTCCAAAGCGGTTCAAAAGCATCCCGGCGGCGGAGCCAGGCTGCATGGACGCCATCCCCGGCGCGGAAGACCTCGCATCCCGGAACGCGTTCGAGGCTGAGGTGGATGTCGCAGTCCGTCTGGGTGGAGCGGAAAGCGGAGGCGAACTCCTCCGGGGAGTTTCCGGGTAGGCGCAGAAGGTTGGCGTTGATCCAGCGATCCTTCGGCCAGGCTGTGGAGGTAATGAGAACGGGTTCGTGTCCGAGGGAAGAGAGGGCAGTGGCGAGGCGGAGCAGGTAGGCTTCTGCACCGCCGGTCGCGGAGTGGCCGCGTCGGACGAGGCCGATTTTCACGGTGTTTCGCGTTCGGCTTTCGGGGGGCGGCCGAGGAGTTCCCACATGGCCTCATGAGGGGGTTTTCCTTCGTAGAGAACGGCGTGAATCTGGGCGGTGATCGGGGCTTCGACACCGAGCCGCTGGGCGCACTGCCAGGCGCTCAGGGCGGTGGGGATTCCCTCGGCAACCATCTGCATCGAGGATTGGATCTCGTCCGGCGCGTCGCCGCGGCCGAGGCGCTCGCCGACTTTCCGGTTGCGGCTATGCTGGCTGAAGCAGGTGACCATGAGGTCGCCCACGCCGCTGAGCCCGAAAAATGTATCGCGACGACCTCCGAGCGCGACGCCGAGTCGCATCATCTCGGCCAGAGAGCGCGTCACCAGGGCGGCTTTCGCATTGTCGCCCATGTTGAAACCGTCCGAGGCCCCCGCCGCGATGGCAAAAATATTTTTCAGGGCGCCACCGAGCTGGATTCCGGTGATATCCTCGCTGGTGTAGGCGCGGAAGCTGGGAAGCGAGAACGCACGCTGGAGGGGCTCGAGGAGGTCGGGGTAGTGCGAGCCAATGACTCCAGCTGCCGGGATTTTTTGGGCGACTTCCTCCGCATGGTTGGGGCCGGAGAGGACGGCGGTGCGGCATTTGGGCATGGCCTCGGAGAGGACATCAGCCATGAGTTTTCCCGAGTCGTGCTCGATGCCCTTCGTGCAGGACACGACGATCTGGCCTTCCTTCGGGCCAAGCAATTCGATGCGCGTAGCGACCTCGCGAACGGCTTTTGACGGGGTGACAAAGAGCATGAGGTCGGCGTCGAGCGTCTCGGCGAGGTCGCCGGTGGCATAGACGTTCGGCGGCATCCGGACGCCGGGGAGGTAGGCGGAATTGGTGCGCTGGGAAACGAGTTCCTCAACGACTTTGGGGTTGTGGCCCCAGAGGAGGACCTGGCCGCGGTGTTCGGCCAGGAGCAGGCCCAGAGCTGTGCCCCAGCCGCCCGCACCAATGATGCTGATTTTTTTATACATGAGAATCTAGGAGGTCTTGCGATCAAATCGTTTTTCGGTGCCAGCGAGGAGGCGGCTGATATTATCCTTGTGCCGCCAGATGGCCAGCGCGGCCATGAGAAAGGAGATGACGACGAGCAGGGGGTCGCAGCGGCCGAAGAACCAGGTGCCCGGCTTTCCAAAAATGGAGAGGATCAGGGCGGCGGTGGGCAGGGTGACAGCCGAGCCGAGGGAGGCCACGGAGACGAACCGGGTGGAGAAGAACAGTCCGAGCCAGATGATGAGGCCGGAGACGAAGACAGCCCCGGGGAAGAGGGCGAGCATGATCCCCGCCGATGTGGCGATGCCCTTGCCGCCTTTAAAACCGAGCCAGATGGGAAAACTGTGTCCCAGGATGGCAAAAAAGGCGGCGATGACGGCGACATGGATGGGATCCACTCCCTTCCATGCAGGAAGCTCCGCGATCCCATATCCGACCAGAACGGCGAGGGCGCCCTTAAAAGCATCACTGGCAAAGACCGCGTAGCCCCATTTTTTACCGAGCACGCGCAGGGCATTGGTCGCGCCGATATTTCCGCTCCCGGACTTTTGGAGGTCCACCCCGCACGCGCGGCCGGCGAACCATCCGCTCGGGAAAGAGCCGATGAGGTAGGCGGCGAAGGAAGCGACAAGGAAGGCTGGCACCCGTCAGGAATCTCCGCTCAGGAAAATCTGCTCAAGAAAAATCCTCGAACAAATTTGTCACAAGGCGAGCGGGCCGGCCCAGAGGGTGAGCGATCCCGTGTGGGGATTGCGTGGGGAGAGGCTGTCGTCCAAGGGGGTATTGGGTGGAAGCGAATCCGCAGCCAATAGGCGCAGGTCGGCAGGCGTCCACTCGTGGAAGTTCGTCGAGATCAGAATGTGGGCCCCCGGGGCGGCGACGGCGACGGCCTGCTGGATGAGCTGTGGGAGGTCCCTTTCGACGCGGAACGTGCGTCCGGGGCCGCCGCGGCCGAACGTTGGCGGGTCGAGGAGGATGGCGTCGAATGTCTCACCGCGCCGGGCCAGTCGTGTCAGGTAAGTGGAGACGTCCTCCGCGAGAAAGCGGTGGCCGTCGCTGGGGATTTGGTTGAGCTCGAAGTTGCGTCGACCGCGAGCGAGAGACGACTTTGAGATATCGACGCTGAGGGTTTTTGCGCCGACGGACGCCGCGGCCACGGAGAAAGCACAGGTATAAGCGAACGTGTTGAGAACGCGGGCGGGCTGGAGCTTGCGGAGATGGTTGCGGTTGAGGCGCTGGTCGGGAAAGAGTCCGGGCGAGTAGCTGGCGGAGAAATCGACTTCGAAGAGGAGATTGGATTCACGGACGGTTTCCAGCGGGCTCCGCGAAGCATCGCCATGGAGGAGCGCCGGCAGATCGGTCTGGCCGGGGCCTTGAACGAGCAATCTTCGAAAAATGCGTGCGGGGTGCCATCCGGGTTCATTGGCCCAGTTGGAGAGTTCGTCCTGGAGCCGTGGGATGAGATCCTCCGAGCGGGACGAGATAAGCGCAGATGTCCCAAAGCGTTCGACCCGGAGGCCCGGTCCGGAGGCGAGAGCGAAGGCATCGGTGCCCGATGCGATCAGGGCCTCCGCATCCTGCGGCTTGATCCATTCCGTCCGGGTGATCACGAGGTTTTCACGAATGGGGGGACCGGGCAGTCAAGGGTGTCCGAGATCGCACGAAGGAACTCGACTTGAGGATCCGAAGCGATGCCATCGTGCATGACGACCGCTCCGCACGCGGTGAGGAACGTGCGTTTGACATCCGGGGCGGCGGAGGCCATCTGGTCCAGAGCCGCATCAAAGGCGCGGAGATCGGTGGAAAGACTGCGTTCCATGGGGAAGGCGGAAGGCTTGATGAGGAGTTCGGCAACACCCGCGCGGAAGGCCTCGTTGCGTTCCTCCTCGGTTCCCGGCTGCATGCCGGCGAGAGCGGAGAGCAGCACGCCCGTCTGCGGGAGCAGAGGGATGAGCGAGCGGTATTTGACCGTGGTGCCCGTCGCGTTGGAGAAGTAGAGGTCCAGGTGTCGGAGAAGGATTTTTTGGAGGGTGTATTCGAAGAGGTTGATTTCGCCATCCGCCTCCACGAGCGCTTTGATGTTGCTACGGAATGTTGCGTATTGTTCCGGCGACATGTGGCGAAGCGTGGGGATGGCGATATCCACGAGGCCGAGGCGTTGAGCTGAGTTAAGCTCGCCCCGGTGGGCCGCATGGGCGGTCACCTCGGAAGCCATTCCGTCGTCACCCCGGATGCCATCGATCTGGGCCGTGCGAACCGCCGGGTCATCCGAGAGGAGCAGGGAATAAACCAGCGCGCAGGCGCCATGAAGCTCGCGGCTGGCCGACTTGGAAAACGCCGGAAGGCCCTCCAGGAGGGCGGCGGCTGCGGCCACGCGTGGCTGCCCGGGCAGCAAGGCTTCTGCGAGGCGTCCGCCGACCACGGTGCCCGTCTGCTTTTTTTTCAGGGGCGTGACCGGGGCCTTGGCTTTGGCTTCGGCAATGTCAAAGCCCGGCGCGATCTCTTCAATCCTCTCCTCAATCGGAGGGTGGGTGGCGAAGAGGGCAAACCAGGAATCCCCGATGCCATTGCCAAAAAACATGTGGCTGGCCTCCTCGGCGCGGGGGCTTTCAATGCGGGAGGTGAACTTTGAGATTTTTGCGAGCGCCCCGGCGAGGCCAGCGGGGTTGCGCGTGTATTGAACCGCCGAGGCATCGGCGAGGAATTCCCGCTGACGGCTGACCGCCGCCTTGATCAGCTTGCCGAAGAAGACGCCGATCCAGCCGGTCAGGTAGAGGGCGACGGCGACCGCCAGGAAGACGAAGACCCCGGCACCTTTGTTCTTGTCGTTCGAAGACCTCGAACCCGGAGAGTAGACGGCCATGCGAAAAAGAAATCCGCCGATAATGGCGAGGAGGAGGATGCCGTGAAGGACTCCGATCAGGCGGATGTTGAGTTTCATGTCCCCATGAAGAATATGGCTGAACTCATGGGCGATGACCCCCTGGAGCTCATCGCGATTCAGACGCTCGATGCAGCCTCTTGTCACTCCGATGGCCGTGTCGCCGGGTCCGTGTCCGGCGGCAAAGGCATTGATCGTCGCGTCGTCCAACACGTAAACTTCGGGAACGGGAACGCCCGAGGCGATGGACATTTCCTCGACGACATTGATGAGACGTTGCTCCGCAGGATCGCTGCTGTTGGTATCGATCGGGGCACCGCCGAGCATGGCGGCGACCGCCTGGCCGCCTTTTGCCAGCTCCATGGTTTTTGCGATGCTGCCGATGGCTACCAGCGCGATGACCCCCGCAGAGACCGCCAAAAAGAGATCGGGGTCGGTGAGCGGTTCGCCAAGGATTAGCGCCAGGGCGATCTGGAGGGTCAAAATAATCCCGACCACGGCGAGCAGGAAATACCCGACAAGCCACCTCGTCCGGGACTGAGCGCGCGCTTGCTTGTCGAAAAAATCCATCGCCGCACTTTCGCCAAGCTCTCCCTGCGAGTCAAAATCCAAAAATGTTTTTCGGGCTGACACGCGGATGTGATCGCCTGCTCAGATGGTCTGGTGCAGCTTGATCGCAGCGGCAAGAATCGGTTTGGCCCAATCGGGGGCTTGCGAAAGATCGGAGGGGGCCGTGATTTTCCGGCGCTTCATCTCGAGCAGGAGAACCGGCCGTGGTGGTTGACCCTTTGCGGGATCGGCCTCAGCGGAATTGTCGAAGACGAGGAGGTGATGGATGGCTGGCATCAGGCGGATCAGGTTTTCGCGGCTGCTGGTCCAGCGTTCGCGGATCTTTTTCTCGGGAATGGCATGTCCGCCCTTTGTGACCCGTGCCGCAACCCGGTGGATATGCCGGTCGGCGCTGTCCAGGCCGACAAACCAAATATTGAGTTCACATCCAGACTGCGCCGCTTCCTCCAAAAGACGCGGGATCGTGTTTCCACCGAGGGTGGTTTCGAAAGAATAGGTCAATCGCTCCTTGATTGCGCGCTCAAGAAGTGACTTGCCAAGCATCCATGCCTGAGCATTGGCATCCATTGGGCGAATCATTCGATGAATGGAGAGAATCGTTCTGGCTGCTTCGTCCGGATCAAAATGCGTTTCATGGGCCTCCTTGGCCATGGCACCGGCCACACTGCTCTTTCCTGCGCCATTGACTCCCGCCAGTACGGTGATTGTTGGTGGCATGAAGGAATGTTCCATTTATTTTCTCCGCGTCTGTCTTTTCGCGTATTTCACTGCGGCAGCCCCCAACTCCTCTGGGGTTGCCTTGAAAAGGCGCTCCATGGCGGAGGCATGTTCCGGGGTCTGCATCCGGAGAAACATCCGCTCGTATTCCTCCTTCAGCTCGTGCAGCGGATCGGGGGCGGCGTGGAGCAGGGCTTCGTAGTCCTTGACGGAGAGCAGCACGGCGCGGGGTTTGTTGTGCCGAGTCACCGCGACCGCCCCACTCTCGCTGACTTGGTCGAGCACCTCGGCGTAGGAGTTTTTCAACATCGTCGCCGAGACGGACGGAAGCTCATTCACGCGGCTTGAGGGGGCATTTTCGGAGCTGGAATAGCTGGTTTTCATGATCTGGACATATTGGCTATTATTGCCATAATGTCCAATCCTTTTCCTGCTCCATGCGGCGCTCTAAATAGCTGAAAAATGGAGTTTCTGAGGTAGGTTGCGATCTTGCCCATGACCTCGTCCGCAAAATCCCCACGCGCCTTTTCGCTTTTGGAGCTTTTGGTCGTCATTTGGATTATTGCGATCCTGGCCGTTCTTGCTGTGGGGGTGGGGAGTCGCGCCATCGCGTCTGCGAACCAAGCGGACTCCCTGGCCCGACTGCGCACGGTTGGCCAGGCGATTTTGCTTCATGCCGCCGACCACAATTCCGTGCTCCCGGGTCCGCTCTGGCCCGGTCAGGTAATGCTCTACGATCCGGCGCGCGAGGGACGGATGGTGCGGGATCTTTCAAGTTATCTGGGCGTCGAAAACCGCGACGCGCCCTATCTGGTGAATCGCATGATTCCCAAAGCTTATCTTCGCAACACAACGGCTGGGGCGATGCAGGATGTCCGGATCTACGTGCTGAACTCCGTCATTGTGCAAGACGGCCAGACGAACCGCCCGTTTGGCGCTTTGACGACGACGCCAAGCATCGCCCCGATGCCGATCGTCAGCCTGAGCGACCTTCCGGCCGATGAGCGGTGGATGATCAGCGAAACCGACCGGCAACATCCCGACGTCATCAACGCCCCGTGGAAGGCCAATACCCCGGAGCGCCCGGTCCATGGACAGTTCCGGGTGTCCCTGAATTTCGATGGCTCAGCCGGGCTTGAAATCGTGGAATGATCAAAGGGGACTCATTTTCCGAGGTCTGCCCGGATCTCTGCAACGGCGTGCGCAGAAAAAGCCTCCTGGTGTTGAGCGAATTCCTGTCGCACGAAAACGACGATTGCAGCGATTTCCTCATCGCTGAGGTAGGCCTGAGGCAGCATCATCGCGTCGAACTTCTGGCCGTTTCTGAGGCTGACTCCCTGGCGGCCGGTCAGGATGAGGCGGGCGAGGTCCTGCGGGGGCTGCGCCAGCACGGCCGAGCCCCGCAGATCCGGTGCCGTGGAACTTCCTTCCCCATCGTAGTGGCATTGGGCGCAACTTTGCTCATAGAGAAACTTGCCTTGAGCAAGTTGATCGGTGAGGTTCGCGGAGGTTTCTGCGCCGCCTTCCGGGGAGCAGGAGCAAAGCCAAGGCAGAATCGCCCCCAAACCTATGAAAACCACTCTCATGCCATCGACTATCTGCAGGTCCGTCAGAATTTCGAGGCCTTTTTCCCTTTTCTTGGTGGCACTCGGAACGGCTTTGGCGGGCTCGCCCGACGCTGGTAAAGTGATCAAATCGGAGGAGGCAAACTTCCGCGTGGAGACGGTAGTCGAAGGGTTGAGCTTTCCCTGGGGGATGGTGAAGTTGCCCGACGGGCGATTTCTGATCACCGAGCGGCCCGGGCGCGTCCGGGTGGTGGAAGATGGCAAGCTTCTCGAGGCTCCGGTGGAGGGCATCCCCAAGGTCCGGGAGGGAGGACAGGGCGGCCTGCTCGACATCCGACTGCATCCCGACTATGCGAAGAACGGCTGGATCTATCTGGCCTTCTCCAAGCCCCTGCCAAAAGGGGCGCTCACCTCGATCATCCGTGGGCGCTTGAAAGGAAATCGGTTTGAAGATGTGGAAACGATCTTTGAGCCCTCCCCGGACGAAGCATCCTCCGGCGGAAATCATTTTGGATCACGGATTGCCTTTGATGGGAAGGGGCATGTGTTTTTCTCGATCGGAGACCGTGGTGACGTCACCACCCCGGAGAACCAGGCGCAGCGCGTTGACAATGTGAAGGGCAAGATTCATCGGCTCAATGACGACGGATCGGTTCCCGCCGACAATCCCTTCGTGCATAAAGTGGGCGCCAGTCCCTCGATTTGGTGCTACGGCAACCGCAATCCCCAAGGCCTTGGTTTTCAGCCGGAAACCGGGTTGCTCTGGGAAACGGAACATGGCCCGCGCGGCGGCGACGAACTCAATATCATTCGCAAAGGAGAAAACTACGGTTGGCCCGTCGTGACGTTTGGAATCAACTACAATGGCAAGCCGATCACGGAGCGCACCTCGGCTCCCGGCATGCGCGATCCGGTCCTGCAATGGACGCCCTCGCCGGCGGTTTGCGGAATGGCCTTTTATACAGGGAGTGGTTTTCCGAAATGGGAGGGCAATTTGTTTGTGGCGGCTCTCGCCCAGGCCAAGCTGTTTCGGCTTCGGCTCGACGGCGAAAAAGTGGTGCATCAGGAAGAGCTTCTCGTCGGCTCGGGGCGGGTGCGCGATGTGCGGTGTTTCGACGATGGATTCCTCTACGTGATCTACGATCAGGGGAAAATCGTCCGCCTTGTGCC
Organism: Terrimicrobiaceae bacterium; assembly: GCA_041741775.1. GTDB lineage: Bacteria > Verrucomicrobiota > Verrucomicrobiia > Chthoniobacterales > Terrimicrobiaceae > QYQL01. The sequence continues at coordinate 12,087 of JBGSJQ010000053.1, forward strand.
TGCGGAGTAGGCGCTTCCGCCGTGGACGACGAATTGTGATGTCCTTTGGAATCTCGGGCCGGCGAGATTCGAACTCGCGACCTCCTCGTCCCGAACGAGGCGCTCTACCAAGCTGAGCCACGGCCCGATGAAAATTCCAGGGAACATATGGCGTGTCGCTTTCCGTCTCCTGCTGCCGGTGAAAGCCGCGGAGTGAATTCGAAAAGGCCTTGCGCCTAACGGTCCAAGACGTCGGACACTAGGTTGGCTCACGGACTTCAGCAAGAAGAATCGGCGGCCGGAAAAACTTCCGGGCAGTCCGGTGATGCAGAGAGTCGCGGGTGCCGTTCCGGTTCACTTCCCCGACGGCGTCTTGCTCCGTCCTGCGAAGACCCCGGCTTGGTCCTCCAGACGGCGCTGCAGGCTTCCGCAGACGTGGTCGCACATCTCAAAGATCGACGCGTCTGCAATGTGGTAGATCACATTCAGCCCATCCTTCCGCCGATTTAGAATGCCAGCTTCTGTCAAGGTCTGCAGTTGTCGCGACACGTTGGCCTGCGTCAGCCCTGTCGCAGCGACCAGCGCCGAGACATTTTTTTCCCCTTCTTCCAGCGCGATGATGAGCTTCAGGCGGCTCGCCTCGCTCAAGACACGAAACCGCCCGGCGATCATCTCCAGCGCCTGCCCGCCCAGCTTTGCCCGATCCTTTTGATGTCCCATATCCAATAATTTCTGAATCATTTAATATTGACTGTATGATTGAATGGTAATATTGTCAAATCCATGAACAATCAAACTGACAGAGAGTCAATGAACGTCCCGTGGGGGCGGGATGCAAGGGGAATATGATCCGGGTCATGGCGTTTGTATTGATCGGGGCGACGCTGGGTGGAGCGGTGGGGTATTTTGGATCGTGCCGGAGCGGGATGTGTCCGCTGACATCGACGTGGTGGGGCGGGAGTCTCTACGGTGGGCTGATGGGATTTATGATTGCGCAAGCACTATGAGGAACAAACAAAAGACGGGGTTGAGGGCTGGAAGAGATTTCCCAATGGCCGTTTTGGCGGCGGGGTGTGCGGTGGTTTTGGTGGGGTGACAGCCTCACGGCGCGCCTGGGGAAGCCGCGAGTGGCCCCGCGCTGCCGGTCGAGGTGATCG
>JBGSJQ010000054.1:0-8275 GCA_041741775.1 Terrimicrobiaceae bacterium
GCCTCGGCGACATCGGCCATTTCCTCAAAGCCGAGCTCAACGCGCATTTCAAGCGCTGCCAGACGCCCATCACCCTCAAATACATCGACCCCAGCTACATGATCCGCAGCGTGCCCGCCTCCCCGCAGGACCGGATCTACTGCATGCGCCTCGGCCAGGCCGCCGTCCATGCCGGCATGGCCGGAAAAACCGGCCTCATCGTCGCCCGCTGGCACAGCGTCTACGTCCATGTCCCCATCGCCGTCGCCACCTCTGCCCGGCGGACCGTAGACCCCGGCAAGGACATCTGGCTCTCCGTCCTCGAGTCCACCGGCCAGCCCCCGCGGTATTACTAAGCTTAGGAAATCCAGTTCGCGACTTGGAGGGCAGGGACGCGGGAAAATTCACGGGTGTTTGACGTGATAAGCTCGGCGGAGAGGGACAACGCGTGCCCGGCAATCAGCGTGTCATAGGGCCCGATCCCGAGACCTTTGCGTTCGAGGTGGGCGCGGATTTTGGCTGATGCGACCGAGGCTGGATCGTCGAAGGGCAGAACCGCAAACGGAGCGAGCACATCCTCCAGAAACCGCTCATTCTTCTCCGGTTTCGGGTTCATTTGGAGTTGCAAGAATGCGTACGATGTTCAAATTACTACCAATATGATCAACATTCACCCGAACTTCGAAGCCGTGAAGAAAGGCCTCATTGAGGTCAACCCTGCCGAGCAGCTCAAGCTCGACAAGGACGGGCTGGATGTCATCCACGACATCTACCGGTATGCCAAGCTCGGGTTTGAAGCGATCACGGACAGCGATTTTGACCGGATGAAGTGGTATGGGGTTTACCGCCAGAAGCCAAAGGACAGCGGGTATTTCATGATGCGGATAAAGGTCCCCGGCGGCCAGATCACGGGTGAACAGGCGCTCGTGCTTTCCTCGCTTGCGGACCAATATGGCCACGGGTTTTCCGACATCACGACCCGCCAGACGATCCAGTTCCACTGGCTGCGGATCCAGGACATCCCGGACATTTTTGACCAGCTGGACAAGGTGGGAATCACGACCAGCGGGGCGTGTGGAGACGACACGCGCAACGTCGTCGGCTGCCCGGTTTCGGGGCTGAACCCGGACGAGATCATCGACGCGACCCCCCAGCTCATGGAGATCAACCGGATGATGACAAACAACCGGGACTTCTCGAATCTTCCGCGCAAATACAAGATTGCCATCAGCGGGTGCCACATCCACTGCCACCAGCCGGACATCAACTGCCTCGGGTTCTTCGGGCTGAAAAGCGACACGCACGGTGCGGGATACGGGGTTAAAGTCGGCGGAGGTCTTTCGAGCGCCCCCCACCTCGCCCAGGTCCTCCCTGTCTGGATTGCTCCCGAGCAGGCCTGGCCGGTGACTAAAGCGATCAGCGAGGTCTTTCGCGACGAGGGGTATCGGGCCAAGCGCAACCGCGCCCGCTTCAAGTTCCTCGTCGCCGACTGGGGTGTCGAAAAAATGCTCGCCGAGGTCGAGGAGCGGCTGGGATACAAGCTGGCCACTCACCAGGAGTTTGTCTTCCCCCGCGATCAGGAAACCGATCACATGGGGATCCACGCCCAAAGCCAGCCCGGCTTCTCGTGGGTCGGAATCAATTTTGCCGGCGGCCGCCTCCGGAATGGCATTCTCGCCACCGTCGGTCACCTTGCCAAAAAATTCTGCGCCCCCGGCAAGGACACGATCCGGCTCACCAACAAGCAGAACCTCATCATCCCGTTTGTCCCGAACGAATCCCTCCCGGCCATGAAGGTGGAGATGGACGCGGCCGGGCTCGTTTACAATCCGTCGAATTTCCGCAAGGGCTGCGTCTCGTGCACGGGCATCGAATTCTGCAACCTCGCCGTCGCCGAGACGAAGAACCGGATGATCTCGCTCATCGAACAGCTCGAGAAGCGGAGCGGATGGTATCAGGACAAACTCCGCATCCACTTCAGCGGCTGCCCGTCGTCCTGCGGCCAGCATCAAATCGCCGACATCGGTTTCCGGGGAGCCCGCACCAAGGTGGATGGCAAAATGGTCGATGCCTACGATCTCTTCGTCGGCGGCCGCCTCGGCCAGAACCGCCGGTTCAACGAGCTGCTGAAGGGAAAGATCCTCGCCTCCGATGTCGATGTCGTGATCGACGCCCTGCTCAAGGCCTTCGAGGCGAACCGCCAGGGCGATGAGACGCTCAGCGAGTTCTGCGAACGCACCCCGAAAGCCGACCTGCTCGCCGCCCTCCCCGAGCGCTACCGTTCCTGATTTTCTCCAAAGGAATCACGACCATGTCGCTCGACCCGATCCAGCAGGCCTCTCGCGAGCAATTTGACCGGCAGAGCCGGAATTACGGAGCGTCGCACATTTTGGCGGATGTGACGGATATCGCATCGGCCCTCGAAGGGGTGGCCTTTCCAGAGAAAAAACAGGCGCTGGACGTGGCCACGGGCGGCGGACATACGGCGGTTTGGCTTGCAGAAAATGGCTGGACCGTCACGGCCTCCGACCTCTCTCCCGCCATGCTTGAGCGCGCCTCGGAATTGGCCACTTCGAAAGGTGTCACGCTCACAACCGCGCTCCACGAGGCCGAACGGCTTCCTTATGGCGACGGGCAATTCCAGCTCGTGACCTGCCGTGTGGCCGCGCACCACTTCAGCCATCCCTCCGGCTTCATTTCCGAGGTGGCCAGGGTGCTTGGCCCCGGAGGAATTTTCCTGCTCATCGACGGCAGCGTGCCGGATGGCGAACCGGAGGCCGCAGACTGGATCCATGCGGTGGAAAAATTGCGGGACCCGAGCCACGGCCGCTTCCTGTCCCCGGGCGAGTGGTCCGGGATCTGTCGGCAGGCGGGACTTGAGATCCTGAAATGCGCCACGACACCTTTCAAGCAGCCGGACCTGCACTGGTATTTTGAAACGGCTGGCACATCGCCCGCCAATCGTGACAAGGTCATCGAACTGATCCGCTCGGCCCCACCCCAGGCCATCAAAGCCTTCAACCTCGCGGACGAAGACGGCAAAACCGTCTGGTGGTGGCCCCGCCTCTCCCTGGTCGCCCGCAAAGGCTGATACTCTTGACACTTATACCAACTCTTGGATTTGTTTGGATCATTGGCTGGAAGTCAATGCCGTGTGGCATCGGCATCCTGCCGATGTTCTGAGTCTGTTTATTTTACAGAGATGGTATTATTCTGCACGCACGCACGGACTGGCCATTCCCTTTCTATTTTTTGGCGGATGCCTTTGCGCCAGCTATCGTGACCTCCGGGCGCAACTTGGCAAAGCTCGAGTGTGAACAAAGCGGCTTAGATGTGATCGGCCGATCCGAGGGCGGATCCCAGCCACGAACAGGTCATAAAGGCGGGAAGCACGATCAGAACCAGCATGCCCGCCAAGGGCAGGTCGCCGGCCATGCTCTGAAGTGGGACACCGGTAAAAACCCACGCAGCGCCGAGGCAGGCGGCGGCCAGGGTGCCGGCCAAAACTGCCAGCAACGGTCCGATCTTTGCGGCTAATGGGAACGGTCGCCTCCACGCCAGCAGGAAGAGTCCGGCAGCTCCCATGCAAATCGCCGACCAAAGAATCCCTCCAAACGCATCCGAAGGGCGATGCCATCCGAGAAACAAAACGGCTGTGGCATAGGACGCGCTGACCACGGCCGCTCCCACCGCGATTGCCCGCCGCCAGCGGGCCGCTCCGGCGAGGATCAAACCCATGGCCATCGACGTCCCCGCGGTTGTGTGTCCGCTCGGATAGGTGTCCTTGGAAAAATACGCAGGCACTTTTCCGGGGGCGGGGCTGAGGTCTGGCCTCGGCAGATGGGCCTTATACCACTCGGCTCCAAAGACGGCAGCCAGAAGGGCCGCAGCGGCGACGAGCCCGGTGAGCGGGCGCCGACGCACGGCGGCCAAGACGACCATGACCCCACCAGCGACGGCCAGGTGGATCGGCGTGATCCAGGACAGGATATGGCGGTCGTAGTCCACCGCCACGCGACCTTCGAGCCCGCGCCCGAAATACGCCGCGTAGTCAAGCGCCTGGCCGGTCTTGGTCAGAACAAAGAAAAAATACCCTGCTGCCAGAACAGGGATCAAAACCAGAAGTCCGGCGATCAGGAGGGAGACCGACGAGCGGTGGTTCATGCGCCCACAGCCCCTTGCGGCCGTGCGATGCCGGAGTTCTTCCGAAAAACAGCGAGGGCGATGAAGGCGATCTCCGCCAGCACGAAGCCCAGCGCAACCGGGAAGCCCCCGGTTCCAAACCCGTAGCTGTGGAGGCCCACCCCGAGAACGAAGTTCACGCCATACCACGCCATGATGATCGATTGAAACGCCAAGACCGCGCCGACCGCCATCCCAAAGTCCCCCCACTTGCCGGCGATCCGCCCGTGCAGCAGGAACAGATATCCGAGCAGCGCGATGAGCGCCCAGGTTTCCTTTGGATCCCAGTCCCAGAACCGACCCCAGGAATAGTTGGCCCAGACACCACCAAGGATCGTGCCAATGGCCAGGAGCAGCACGCCGACTTGCAGGGCGCGATACAGGTAGTTGTAGAGCGATTTCGCCGGTTTCGTTCCCAGGATGATTTTTCCCAAGGCGATGTGGGCCACCCCAAGGGCCAGCGCAAACGCCGCGTAGCTGAGCGTAATCGTCAACACGTGCGTGGTCAGCCAGAAGTTGTCCGCCAACACCGGCACAAGCGGCCGGATCGAGCGGTCCAAAATCACCGGTTGCGTATCAGCAAGGATCAATGAGACCACAGCCACCGGCACCGCTCCCATCAGGAAATACCGCGATCGGTGAATGGCCTCGAAGACCAGAGCGAAAAGGATCGTGCCGAATGCCACCCAGACGACGGATTCATACATGTTCGTCACCGGCGCCCGCCCGGAAATGATGATCCTGAAAACAAACCCGGCGAGCTGCATCCCAAAGCCTGCCAGCGCGAACCCCCACGCCAGAAGGTAGCCGGGCGTGCGGCCGGCAGAAACCATCAGCACGATTCCTGCGCAAAGGTAGAGGATCCACGCCCAGCGGAATGGGTGCAGCCGCTGGTAGAAAACTTCAGCCGCGATCTTGCCGGGATCCGCTTGAAAGCGCGGGTTCTCGGAGGCCTGCTCGGCGCGCAGGGCCGCGAGACCGGCATCAAACGACGCTTGGTCATCGGAGGCAAACCCGCCTCGCAGTTTGGCCAGGGCCGGATCGTTTTCGCCAAGCGGGCTCCAGGCCGCGGCACCGGTTGGGAGCAGGGTGACGGTTCGCCCGCTCACCAACCCCTCAAAAACGGCCAACCGCATCCCCGCATCGGCTGCTGATTTCACCACCGGATCGAGCTTGGCCTTCGGGTTTTTCGCCCGCAGGGCGGAGGCCTCCTGGAGCAGCGCCCGCAGTCCTTCGCTGGATGCCAGCTCGCTGTAGGAATAGCGTTTGCGCGTCCGGTCAAGCCCCGCCCGCTCCTGCAGCTTCTTGTCGTTGATCAGGATCAGCGGCACATTTTCCCAGCCCGCCGGGGCCAGCCACATTCCCGTCACCGCCTCGACGGAGGCCAGCTTTTTCCCATCGCGCTCCACGCTCGTGCGCCCGGTCATCCCCATCATCGCCTCGTCTGCAAAGACAAGGAACGGCTTCTTGCGCCCGCTCTCCTGCACCGGCACCGCAGCCAGCCCGCTCATATCAAGCGCGGCTGAAGTCAGATGGGGCAGCAGGAAAAGGAGAAAGAGGATCGTTCGGCGCATGGAAATTTTATCGGGTCAAGGTAGGCGAGGGGTTGGGAAAATCAATGGCTGGCTCCGCTTCGGGGCTTGCCGTAGAACATGATGGCGATCCCCACGCAGATCCCCAGCGAGCCAAGCCATTTCAATAGCCATCCCGGATCATAGAGCACCTGGAGCGTGGTCTCGCCGAGATCGCGCGGATTCCACTCTGCCTGCGAGAACTTGTAGTTGAATCCGGTGAGGTTCGCCCACAGGGTGCCGGGGAAGCTGGCCGGATGGTTCATGCGTGCCGTGCCCGGCTTCTTCTCACCGGTTTTGGCGTCGGTGAATTCCACGCTGGCAATGAAGTTTGACGGCGTTTCCGTGCCCTCGTAGCGCGGGACTTCGAAGTCGACGAGACGCAGTGAGAATGGCACGGGGCGAAGCTCGAGACCATAGCCGATCCGCACAAGCCGGGTTCCGTCGGTGAGCGTGGTGATGTCCCCGGACTCGACCCAGCGGGGCTCGCCGGAACGGTTCCCGGGGGATTCCAACCGTGCGCGGAATCCGGGAATGCCGTGCTCGCCATCCGGCAGGGGCGGGCCGGGTTTGGTGACCGAGGCCACGCCCGCTTTGGGAAGAAAGGAAACCACCTCCGCCTGCCAGTCCGCCCAGCCAAGCGCAAAGGGCTCCCCGGGTTTCGCCACCCCGGAGGCAACCGTGGCGCCGGATCGCAGGAGCTGAAAGCTTACTCCCTCCTTTCCGGGAGCCAGCACGAGGGAGGGTTTGCCCGCTCCTCCGGATCCGGCGGTCTGTATGCGCACCAAGGCGGCCGGGTTGTTCGGCAGGGGCGACTTTGTCGCGGGCTTCCCGGATTGCATTTGAAAGTCCGGCCAGTAGTCCTCGATTGTGACAATGGCCGTGCCGGCTGGCACGGGCTTCTTCATGATCTCCTCACGTAGATACGTCGCGCTCGTCTGGTCGGCCGAGCGGATGGTCACCTTGCTGCCATCCTCACTCAGCAGGACACCGACCCCGCTCGGGTTTTCGCCGGAATGCACGACGGGTGCAAATTTTCCGAAGACCATCTGGGTCTCGCTGTCGCCTGCAACCGGCTCAGGGAGCGCGCTCTGGAAGACAATCGTCGCGAGTCCAAAGAAATCCTCTTCCTGCGGAGTCCCGCCTTGCAGGAGCAGCGGCAGCTCCACGTTCTGCCCCATGCGCGGACTCGTGAGCCGCAACAAAACGCCGGGCACCCCATTGTCGTTCGGAACCAAGCTTTGCTCTTTCACCAGATTATCGCTGAAGGCATCCGCGACGATCTTCAAGGAAGTCCCGGGAACCTGAAAAACGCGCGGGCGCGATTCCGAAATCCCGGCGGTGGAGGCATCGAAGGCCATCACGTAAAGCGCACTGTCCACCGGGCTCTCAACCTGGATGATGCTGCGGTTCACGGTGATTTTCGTGGCAGGCGGCTTGTCCTTGTGAAGCGTCACGTTTCCCTCAAACCCGAAATTCATTCCGATGATTGCGCCTATGAGGAGCGTGATGATCCCGTAGTGGGTGATGATGAACCCCGTGTGTTTTTTTTGCCAGGGCCAGCGGGTCAGGGTCACCGCAAACAGGTTGACGCACAGCACGGTGAGCCAGACGAGAAACCACGGCGCCTTGTATATATAGGCCTGTGCAATTTTTGTGTTGAAGCTGGATTCCGTGAATGTCGCCACCGCGCATGCGATCGCGATCGTCGAGAGCAGGATCAGCGCAAGCTGGAGCGAGCCGAGCCAATGGATCACCCGCCAGGCCAGGGACGTCTTCTGGCGCTCGGCGATCATCCGGCGGCGTGCGGCGGCTTCCCCGGCGCTCATCGCTCTTCCCTCCACCGTCGCCAGATCCCGCATGCGGCAATCATCCCCAGACACATCCCGAACATCATCGCCGCATACGTCGCGAAAAACACCGCTTGCGGAAGCGAAACCGGCACGTGGGACATCAACCACGCTGCCGCCTCCATCCCGAGCAGCATCCCGCCCAGCCCTGCCAGCCAACACGAAACACGGCGCGGCTTTTCAAGGAAAACCGCCGGCAGCGACGCGGCCACCATCGAAACATCCATCCAGCTCATCCGCGCAAACAGGCCCAGCCCCAAATTCGATTTGGCACACGAGCAAAGGCAAACCCCATCTCTCACCACAGCAGCAAAGCCGGCATCCGCCCACCATCCGGCCAACATGGCCAGCCCGCCTGCCGAAAACATCGCCACCGCCATTGATGTGAAGGCGGACATCGGACGCCTCGAAATCCACACGGCCAGCCCAGCTCCCGCAGCCAAAAAGAGGAGGATAAATCCTGCCGCGGTCGCCCCTTGAAAGCCGCCCAGATAAACGATGACCGGCCCCTGGAGCGCCAGCGCCCCGCAGAGGGCCAATCGCCCCCACGGCAACGGAGGGTGCTCGGGCTGCTGCTCTCGCAGGGCCCGCCAGGTCACTGTGAAGCTGGATGCCAGCATCAGCAGGGCCGCCGCCACGGGGTGCAGGATGCCGGTTGCGGCGAGCGTGATGCCAACCGCGTTGTAGGCCGCC
>JBGSJQ010000055.1:0-10542 GCA_041741775.1 Terrimicrobiaceae bacterium
GCGGTCACGATGGGCCTCGGATACGGCCTGTCCCGCTTCCGGGAGCTCGGCGTCACGCCCTCCGAGATCCGCCTCACTGGCGGCGGCAGCAACAGCCGGGTCTGGCGAAAAATCTGTGCGGACGTCTTTGGCGTCCCGGTCGTCTGCCTGCGCAGCGGCGAGGGGGCCGGGTTGGGGGCGGCGGTGCAGGCGGGCTGGACCCACGCCGGCAGCACCGGGCTCGATGGGATCTGCGAGCGGTTGGTCGAGCTGGATGAATCCACACGGGTGGCGCCGGACGTATCAAACTCGGAACGCTACGCAGAGCTTCTGGCGAAGACCGCCCGCCTGCGTGGACTGCTCCACGAAAACGAACTCCTTTAAAACCCACCCATGCGACTTGTTCTTGCAGCCACCGGAGCCAGCGGCACCATCTACCTGCAGCGCCTGCTCGACTACCTCGGCGGACCGGAACATGAGCTCCACCTCGTCCTGACCGCCTACGCCAAGCAAGTCGTGCACGAGGAAACCGGCGGACTCCGGCTCCCGCCGAATGTCACCGAACACTCGGACAAAAGCATGAATGCGCCGTTCGCAAGCGGCTCGGCGGTCTTCGATGCCATGATCATCTGCCCGTGCTCGATGGGCACGCTCGGGCGCATCGCCCACGGCACCAGCGAGTCCCTCACCCTCCGCGCCGCCGATGTCTTTCTCAAAGAGCGCCGCAAGCTGATCCTCGTCCCGCGCGAAACCCCCTGGAGCCTGATCCACGCGCGCAATGCCGTCGCCGTCCTCGAGGCTGGCGCTGTCCTCCTCCCCGCCATGCCCTCGTTCTACAGCCGCCCGGAATCCTTTGAACAACTGGCCGACACCGTCGTCTGGCGGATCCTTGATCAAATCGGCGTCTCCGCCCCGAATGCCTGCCGCTGGCGGGAATCCCCGGATGGTCTTTGACGTGGCCATCATCGGCGGAGGCCCGGCCGGCTCCACTGCCGCCTGCCTCCTCGCACAAAACGGCCGACGCGTCGTCGTCCTGGAAAAAGACCGCTTCCCCCGCTTCCATATCGGCGAGTCCCTCCTCCCGCGCTCGATGCCCACCCTCGAGCGCATGGGCGTTCTCCCGAAAATTGACGCCGCCGGTTTCGTCAAAAAGTTCGGTGCCGAAATCGCCTCGGGCTGCGGCGAAAAGGAATCCCGGTTCTACTTCAAAGACGGCTTCCGTCCGAAGGGCGACTCCGCCTATCAGGTCTCCCGCGCGGAGTTCGATAAGATCCTCCTCGACCATGCGGCCGAATCCGGCGCCGAGGTCCGCGAGGAAACCACCGTCCAAAGCATCGCCTTCCACCCGGACGGGGTCAGCCTGGAAACCTCGGGTGGCCCGTTGGAGGCCAAGTTCGTGATCGACTGCTCCGGTCGCAACACGCTGCTCGGCTCGCAGCTGAAAATGAAGTCCCCCTACGCTGGCCTCAAGAAGCTGGCCGTCTATGCCCACTATGAAAACGTGGAGCGCCCGGATGGCATCGACGGCTCCCTCACCCGTATGGTCCGCGCCAAAGACCGTTGGTATTGGATGATCCCCCTCAGCGACACGAAGATGAGTGTCGGGGTCGTGATGGATTTCGGCGTGTTCCGCTCCCTCCAAGCCACGCCGGAGCAGGTGCTCGCCGAAAGTATTGCCTCACTCCCCGTCATGGCCGGACGGATGTCCCAGAGCTCGCGCTGCACGCCGGTCTTCACCACCGGGGAGTATTCGTATCGGAATGCCCGCCTGCACGGGCCCCGATGGCTCCTCGCAGGCGATGCCGCCGGGTTCATCGACCCGGTCTTCAGCAGCGGGGTCTTCCTCGCCCTCCTCGGTGCCGAACAAGCCGCCGACGCCGTCGATGCCGCCCTCGATAATCCCTCGCGCGCTAAATCCCTCTTCCCTCGCTACGAAAAAAAATTGCAGAAGGTCATGGGGATCTACCTCGATTTCGTGCGGGCCTGGTATCGGCAGGAATTTATTGAAACCGTCCTCAGTCCCCGCGAGTTCTTCGAAATCGTCCCCGCCGTCAATGCCGTGCTCGCTGGGAATGTCGGCTCCTCGTTCGCCCTCTCCTGGCGCCTCGCCATCTTCCGCCTCATCGTCCGCATCCAGAAATTCCTCCCCCTCTGCCCCCGCCTCTCACTCCAGCCTCACCATCCATGAAATCCGCCGCCGCCCTCGCTTCCGCCCTCTTCACCATCCTCTGCCTCTCCGGCTGCGCGTCCGGCCCCTCGGCCGACCTCTGGTCCCCTCCCCTTCAGAATGCGCGGGCCGGATTCCTCTGGAAGCATGTTGGCGGCACCCTCGCCGGGGACGCGGATATCACCTCGGACGCCGCCGGAAATGTCGGCATCCGCCTCACCAAGTCCCTCCCCACCCCGCTCCTCGAGTTTACCTCGCTTGCCAATGGCCACTTCTACGCCTCCGGCCCGCTTTCCGGCGGAGGATGGTCCGGAGACGCCTCACGCGCCCCGGTCCGGTTTGCCCTTTGGACCGCCCTTGCCGCCGCATGGAGAGGATCCCAGCCGGCCAAGGACGGACGCCAGGAGGTTCACACCGACACCTACCGCGCCGCCCTCTGGAAGGAAGGCGGCCGCATCCGGGAGCTGAGCGTCAGCTCAACCGACAACGGCGAAGTCATCCGGCTGGTCTTCCGCTGATCTTCTTCCACCCCCGTTCCGCACTTGACGACAAGCCAGGAGATAGGCTTATTACCGGCAGATTTCGCTCATGAACCGCCTGACCACCATCCTTCTCGCCACCGGGCTTGCCTTTTTGGGCGGCTGCGCCTCCTACGACACCCGGCTCACCAGCGGAGCCACCCAATACCTCGGCCACGATGGCTCGATCATCTCCCGCTCCAGCCAATCCACCCTCGCGGAAAAAAATTCCTATTGGGACGGTGACGGGGTCTCGGGAGCGCCCTCAATCGTGATCGACCTCTCCGACCAGACCGCTGCATTCTATAAAGGCTCGAAGCTGGTCGGCATCTCGGCGATTTCCAGCGGACGCGAAGGCTACGGCACCCCCGTCGGCAACTACAAGATCATCCAGAAAAGCCCCGACCATGTCTCGAATCTCTATGGCGACTACGTGGATGACGCCGGGAACGTCCTCGTCCGGAACGTTTCGCCGAAAAAAGACCCCGTCCCGCCAGGCGGCAAATTTGCAGGGGCACCGATGCCGTATTTCATGCGCCTCACCAACTCGGGCGTCGGCATGCACCAGGGATTTCTGCCGGGGGTGGCAGACAGCCACGGCTGCATCCGCATGCCAGAGAAAATGGTCAAAATCTACTACGCAAACGTCTCCATGGGAACGCCTGTTCGGGTGCAGAATTAAAGCAATCTTGACCCGCATCAATCCAGCCTGGCGTTTATTCTTGTCAGCCCCTGCTCCAAAGCGATCCTAGCCAGCTGAATCTTCACCAACCAAATCAAAAGAATCCATACACTATGTCCGCCACCACCATTACATCCGTCCGTGCCCGCCAAATCCTTGACTCCCGTGGAAACCCAACCGTCGAAGCCGATGTCGAGCTCGCGGGGGGAGTGATGGGCCGCGCCGCCGTTCCGAGCGGAGCCAGCACCGGCGAGCACGAAGCCGTCGAATTGCGCGACGGAATCAAGACCGCCTACCTTGGCAAGGGTGTCACCAAGGCCGTGGCCAACGTCGGCAAGTTGCTCGCGCCGGCGATTGTCGGTCTCGACGCCCTCGACCAGATCGGTCTCGATAAAACGATGCTCGCCGTTGATGGCACCCCGACCAAGAAAAAGGTTGGCGCCAATGCGATACTTGCCGTCTCGATGGCCGCTGCCAAAGCCGCTGCCGCTCAGATCGGCCTTCCCCTCTACAAATACCTCGGCGGACCCAACGCCAAGGTCCTTCCCGTGCCGATGATGAACATCGTCAACGGCGGCGCCCACAGCGACGCACCGATCGACTTTCAGGAGTTCATGATCGTCCCGAAAAACTTCCCGACCTTCTCTGAGGCCCTCCGTGCCGGCACAGAAATTTTCCACGCCCTCAAAGGTGAGCTCAAGAAGCGCGGCCTCTCGACCGCCATCGGTGACGAAGGTGGCTTTGCCCCGGCGTTCACCTCGGCCGAAGATGCACTCGAGACCATCGCCAAGGCCGTCAAGGCAGCTGGCTACAAGTTCGGCAAGGACGTGTTCATCGCCCTCGACGCCGCTTCGAGCGAATTCTACGACGCCACGAAAAAGGCCTACATCTTCAAAAAATCCGATGGGTCGAAGATGACGGACGACCAGCTCGTGGACTACTACGTCAAGCTGTGCGCGAAGTATCCGATCATCTCGATCGAGGACGGCTGCTCGGAAAATGACTGGACCGGCTGGAAGAAGCTCACCGACGCGCTCGGCGACAAAGTTCAGCTCGTTGGCGACGACCTCTTCGTCACGAATGTCGAATTCCTCCGCAAGGGGATCGACCTCGGCGTCGCCAACTCGATCCTCGTCAAGGTCAACCAGATCGGCTCCCTCACCGAGACGTTCGACGCCATCGAGCTCGCCAAGGAGAATAAATACACGTCAGTGATCAGCCACCGTTCGGGCGAGACCGAAGACACCACGATCTCTGACATCGCTGTCGCCACGAACGCCGGCCAGATCAAGACCGGCTCGCTCTGCCGCACCGACCGCGTCGCCAAATACAACCAGCTCCTCCGCATCGAAGAGGAACTTGGCGACGACGCGATCTACGGCGGCAAGATGCGCAGCTGATCCTCAACCGGCCAGGCTGCTGAAAAACGCCACGGCGCGGGATTCCGACCAGAATTCCCCGTGGCGGCCCGGCGCAAAAAATCCGACGTGCCCGCCGTGGCGCGGTGATTCCAGACGGAAGAACCGGCTGCGAGCAGCGGCCTCTTCCGGAAAGCACTCTTTTGGCAGAAAGGGGTCATTGCGTGCGTTGACAAGCAAAGCCGGAACGCCAATCTGCTCCAGGACAGGTCGGCTGCTGGCCTTTTGCCAGTAATCCTCAGCGCTCAGGAACCCGTTCATCGGCGCCGTGTAGGCACCGTCAAACTCGCGGAACGTCTGCATCTTCCCGATGCCCTCCTCCGAAATCCGCCCAGGAAACATCAGCGCTTTCTCGCGGATCTTTTTTCGAAGTCCGCCAAGGAAGTGACGCATGTAGATCCGGTTGGCCGGGGACTCCAAATGGAGGGAACTGGAGGCCAGATCGCAGGGGACCGAGAAGGTCACCGCTCCGGCGATCACCGGATCGATGCCCGCTCCGGCGTCTCCGAGGTATTTGAGCGTGATGTTTCCACCGAGGCTGAATCCCACAAGGCCGATCCGCTGGTAGCCCCGGGCAGCGTGCGCAATCACGGTCCCGAGGTCGTCGGTCGATCCGCTGTGATACGACCGCATGAGTCGGTTCGGCTCACCGCTACAGCCACGCAAATTCCAGGCCAGCACATCCCACCCAGCCCGCACAAATGCCCCCGCCATTCCTTGAATACAGGCGTTGGTCGAATTTCCTTCCAGCCCGTGAGTAATAATCGCCAGATTGCCGGAACCCGAAGGATCGCTCCAATCCAAGTCCAGAAAATCCCCGTCGGGAGTCTCAATCCGCTCCCGGATCCGCGTCACGATGGGCACCCGGCGTAAGATGGCCGGAAGGATGGTCTGAAGGTGCCCTCCCGGAGGAAACGGGAAAACCGCCGGCACGCTTGCCGCCTGACCCAGTGTCTTCAAAATAGATTCAGAATTTCAAACCGCTCCACCACAAAGTGTTGCGGAGCAATGAACCCTTCACCTGCGGGGAGCTGGGTTTGGCAAGTTCCTCTGTGCGTCGTATTGTTTTAGTGATGGCCCTTCGTGGTTTCCAAGTTCAAACCGCCGGGAGATCCATCCCTGCGGGACGGGCCGCGAGGCAGGCTGCTCCGATGATGCCGGCTTCGTTACGCATCTGGGCCGCCTCGACCAGCACCTCGGTTTTGGCCGTGAGGTAAGGAAGAAACTTCTCCGCCTTCTTGCTCACCCCACCGCCCACAATGAACAGATCCGGAGAAAATAGCTTCTCCAACTGGTCAAGAAACTCACTGACCCGCTCAGCCCAGTCCGGCCACGCAAGATCTTTTTCCTCTCTCGTCTTCGCTGACGCGCGCTTCTCGGCGTCCTTTCCCCGGATTTGCAGGTGGCCAAACTCCGAGTTCGGCAATAGCCGCCCATCGTTGAAAATCGCCGAGCCGATCCCGGTTCCAAATGTGAGCAGAATGACAACGCCTTTGCGCCCGCGCCCCGCGCCAAACTCCATCTCGGCAATCCCGGCCGCATCCGCGTCATTCACCACGGTCACCGCTCCTCCGAGGTGATTTGTGAACAGCGCTCCCGCATCCGTTCCCATCCAGGTCTCGTCCACGTTCGCAGCGGAAAAGATCACCCCTTTTTTTACGATCGCGGGAAATGTGATGCCAGCCGGGCCCTTGTAGTCGAAGTGCTTTGCTATCTCGTCCACCACATCGGCCACCGCATTCGGCAGGGCCGGATTGGGCGTCGGGATCCGAAACCTCTCGGCCATAAGCTCGCCGGTTTCCACATTCACGGGTGCTCCTTTGATCCCCGTCCCACCAATATCAACGCCGAGAATGGTCATGATTCCAACATAGCACCCTACCAGATTTTTCCAAGCCTGACGTCGTAAAAAAGACCGGGGCGGAAGTGGATCTGCACCGGAATCGAAGGGAAGAATCTGTAAAGCACATTGATCCCCCCGGAGGTCGGCAACAGGTTGTTCTGTCCATTCGCGGACATTGTCGGGCAGATCTAAAAGAGGCGTGCGTAGCGGTCGGTTTCCCACTGGCTGATGGACTGGTGGTATTCGCGCCACTCCTCGGACTTGTAGTGGACAAACTCATCGCGCAGCCCTTTGCCGAGGACCTTTTCGGTGAACGGGTCGGCCGCGAAGGCTTTCACGGCCTCGTCGAGGTTGCGGGGAAGCTCGCAGATCCCACGCGCAGCGAGTTCGGGCGGACTCAGCTCGTAGAGGTTGTCTTCCTGTGCAGGACCGGGGTCCAGGTTTTCCCGGATCCCTTCCAGTCCAGCGGCAAGGACGAGGGCGGCGGCCAGATACGGGTTGCAGGATCCGTCGGCATTGCGCGATTCGCAGCGGCCGCCGCCCATCGGGATCCGCACGGAATTCGTGCGGTTGTTGCGGCCGTAGGAATTGAAAACGGGGGCCCACGAGTAGTAGGCCATGAGCCCGCGCCGGACGAGCCGCTTGTAGCTGTTCACAGTCGGCGCAAACGCCGCGCAGAGGGCTGGTCCGTGGCGAAGGATCCCCGCGATGAACTGGTAGCAGAGCGGTGAGATCCCGAGCCCGCGCGGATCATTTTCGGAGGCAAAGAGGTTCTTCCCGGAGGCATCCGAAAGCGACATGTTGAAGTGCGCCCCGTTCCCGGTTTTATCCGGAAATGGCTTCGGCATGAACGTGGCCAGCAGGCCCTCCTCCTCCGCGTAGTGCTTCGCCATCATCCGGAAAAAGACATAGCGGTCGCACATGGTCAAGGCGTCGGCAGATTTGAAGTCGAACTCAAACTGCGAGTTCGCATCCTCGTGGTCGAGCGAGTAGAGGTCCCACCCGAGGCCATTGATCGCGCTGCTCACCTTGTCGAGCCACGCGTAGCGGTCGAGGAAACGCTTCACGTCGTAGCAGGCCTTCGTCAGGTTGTCGTCGGGGTTTGGAATCTCAAGCCGTCCCTCAGCGGTGAGCTTCACCACAAAGACCTCGCACTCGATGCCGAGGTTGAACCCGAAGCCCATGGCTTGCGCCTCGGCGAGTTGTTTTTTTAGCGCTACGCGGGTGCTGATTTCATACGGCTCACCGTGGAACGTGTTGTCGGCGGGAAACCACGCGATGTCCTTGTTCCAGGGAAGCTGGATGTGGCGGTCGAGATCCGGCACGGACGCGATCTCGTCGTCGTTCGGACTCTGCCCGAGTCCGTCGAGCGCGTAGCCGGTGTAGAGCTCGGAGCCTGCGGCAAAATGCTCGAAATGGGCGATCGGAACGACCTTCCCCTTGGGGATGCCGTGAAGATCCGGATAGGCTCCGATGCAGTATTTGACGCCGCGCGACTTGAGGTCCGCTTTCAGGGTTTGGATGTGGTCCGTGCTCATAAAGGCTGGTGCCATGTGGCGGTGAGGGGAGGGGTCTCTGTCAGGCCGCGCGAGACGCGTTCGGACAGGTCCGCAACCATCCACTCAAAGAGGTCCGCCCCGTCGGACGCCGAGGCGCGTGAGGGATGCCCGGTCGTTCCATTCCGGCTGGTGCGGTTGACCGGATGGGCAAATTGCAGGCCGCCCGTGCGGTCGGGATCGTCAGCTACAGGTACTGCCTCCGGCCTCACCAGCGATGGCAGAAGGTGAAGCATAAGCGAGGTCTCCGCCGCGTTGGCGTGCCAGTCGGCCGCATCCGCGTCAAAGACTGCGCGAACGCGTGGGCTGATGTCCGGCGTCGGGATCAGCGCCACCATCAGGTCCTCATGCCGCGCACGCAGCTCCTCAAGGGCGCAGCGCACGGGAGCCTGGTTGGTCACGTGGGCGCTGATGAAAAACAGCCGCCGGACCCCCGAAGCATGGAGCCAGTCCCCCAGCTCGGAAAGCACGCGGATCAGCGTGCGGGGCGAAAGGGAAAGCGTGCCGGGCCACTTCTGCGAGTGCCCGTGCGAGCAGCCGTAGGCAAGCGCGGGAAGGACGGGCACCCGCAGCCGCGCAGAGACCCCGAGGCAGACCGCTTCCGCAATCGCCGTGTCCACTCCCGTGCCCAGATGCGGACCGTGTTGCTCCGTGGCTCCCACGGGAAAAAGGATGGCATTCCCGCAGGCGGCCAGCACCCCGGGAATTTCCGGCCACGTGAGCTCGCTCCAGAGAACCGGGCTACTCGACATCGTCTCCGACAGGGGTCATCCGCGCCATGGGAAGCCGTTCCTGTGGCTCGGAGCTGGGCGGATGGATCAGCTCCCCGAGCCGGTGGTAGGTGGCCAAAAATGGTGGGGAGACAAACTGGGAGCGATCCCGGGGGCGCGGCACGGGATCCTCGATGATCTCAGCAACCCGGCTGGGATTCGTCCCCAGCACGAGAATTCGGTCCGAGAGATAAACCGCCTCATCAAGGTCGTGGGTGATGAAGAGGATCGTGACATCCACATTCCGCCAGATGTCCAGAAGATACGCCTGCATCTGGGCCCGGGTCTGGGCATCAAGCGCACCGAACGGCTCGTCCATAAGGAGGATGCGCGGCCGGTTTGCGAGGGCCCGCGCGATGGCGACCCGCTGCTTCATCCCTCCCGAGAGCTGGTGCGGATACGAATTCTCAAACTTCGAGAGCCCCACGAGGTTGATCCACTCGCGCGCCTCGGACTCGGCGACCGTCGAAGCCTGCCCGGCCATTCGCAGGCCGAACATCACATTCTTCTTCACCGTCAGCCACGGGAAGAGCGTGTAGCTTTGGAAGACCATTCCCCGGTCCGGCCCCGGCCCCTCGACTTGTTTGCCATCCAGAAGCACCTCGCCCGAGGTTGGGGAATCCAGGCCGGCGACGATCCGGATCAGCGTCGATTTTCCACACCCCGACGGGCCCAACACGCAGAGGAATTCCCTGCGGTGAACCTGCAGTGAGATCCTGTCCAGCGTCGTGTGCTCGAGGCCGTTGGAAACAAATGTCTTCGTGAGCCCCTGCACATCAAGGATCACCGGGCGCTCCTTCAATTTTGCAAAGCGCTCGGAGACCTCAGGCGTCTGGATTTTGTAGTCCTCCATCATGCCGGTTGCGGGTTGGCACGGCTTCTGAACAGCGCTTTAAGCAGCGAGGGGCGCGAGGTTTTTTGCCACGGGAAGAGCTTGCGGCCGAGCACATCCAGCACGCGGTCGGTTGTGAACCCGATGATCCCGATGATGATGATCGCGGCGAAGACGTTGTCGTAGATCCGGTATTTCGCCTGCTGGTTGATGAAATACGTGATGCCCGAGCTGGCCCCGATGTATTCGGCAACAATCAGGTATGTCCACGCCCACCCGAGAAGGATCCGCATGTCGTTGTAGAGATCCACCGCGATGCCGGGCAGCACGACCTGGAAAAGGATTTGCAGGCGCCCGGCTCCCAGCGTCTGGGCCGCCTCGACCAATGACGTGTCCAGCTTCCGGGTCGTATTCGCAATCACCAGCACCTGCTGAAAAAATGTCCCGATCACAATGATCGCAATTTTTGGACCATCGTAGATCCCCATCACCGCAACGGCCAGCGCACCGAAGGCCGGTGCCGGCATGTAGCGGAAAAAATCGACGGCCGGCTCGCTGATCTTTGAAAACCCCTGAAACGTTCCACACAGAATCCCCAGCGGCACACCGAACACCGAACTCCAGAAAAACCCCCAGAAAATGATCTGGATGCTGTGCCACAGGCTCTCGTGCAACCAAGGTTCCCCTTTGCGCTTTGGAGGCGTTGTGAAGCTCCGGTAGAAGGCCGTAGCCACTTCGTGCGGGGCCGGGAGAAACACCGGATTGGCAGGCTCCCCG
>JBGSJQ010000056.1:0-8520 GCA_041741775.1 Terrimicrobiaceae bacterium
TCTCGGTCTTCCGACATTAGTGGCCTTCCTGAAAGGGTCCGCCACCCTCGGGCAGTCGCGAGCAGCGAAGACCCCGACAAACACCAAAACCCCGAGGCGGGCAACCTGGAGCCATCCAAGGCCAATTATACACTACATATATTATGTGATGTTATTAATATCCCGTTGGAGCGAAGCCTGTTGAATCCCTGTGAATAAGTTGTGAAGCGATCCAGATCAAATCGAGCCGCGACCGAATCGTGCGGAGTTATTCACGGCGGCCGGCAAGGCTCTGACGGGTAAACGCATTCTGTCTGATCCGTGAGGGCAAGGCCGGGGGCTTTCTCACGCGCTGAGCGACACGGACTTCCTCGCTCGGCGAGCCTCAGTCGGGGCTGGGAAAATATGTATTGGCGATGGCGGCGCGGCTGATTTTCCCACGCGTGTTGACCGGGATTGCGTCGGCGAATGCCAGTCGGCGCGGGATTTTCCATGCGGAAAGACGAGTGGCGCAGTGACGACGGATGACATCGCGATCCACCTCTCCCTGGACCAGAGCGCAGATTTCCTGTCCGCGGCTGAGGTCATTCACCCCACAGACGACGGCATCTTGCACGCCCGGGCAGGATTTCAGGACTTCCTCGATTTCCTGAGGGCTGGCCTTGCGTCCGGCGACATTAAGGATATCGCTTTCGCGGCCGACGATGCGATAGCCGTTGGGTTCACGGATAAGAATATCGGAGGTTTCAAGGCTGCCTGCGGGCTCGCGGATCCCGACAGCTTGCGACACAATTCGGATCCGGGACGGTCCCCTGCCCGCCTCGATGGTGACGCCGTTCATGGGTAGTCCCACAAAGCCAGGCTCGTCCGGAAGTTCCTCGGAGGCGTCGTAGCAGATGCCGCCACATTCGGAGGCTCCGTAAAACGAGTGGATTTTGAGGCCGAAGCGCCCATGGAAGGCCTTTCCGAGCTGCGGATCGAGTGGAGCGCCAGCGGAAATACAAAGGCGCAGGGAGGGCGGTAGAGAATCGCAGGCAAGAAGGGAGCGAAACATCGCCGGGACAGCAGGAAGAACGGTTGCGCAGGCGTCGGCCAAGCCGGACTGGATGGCACGCGGAAGCGCGTCGCTGGAGATAACGAGCGGGATTCCGCGGGCGATGAGCGGGGTGATCAGGTTGCTGAATCCGTAGGAATGGGCAAAGGAAATCACCCCGAAATTGCGATCCTCATCCCCCAGGCCCATCGTATCGCAGACCTGGTCGGCATCCGCCAAAAGTTGCGAGGCAGTGAAAGCGAGTGGCTGGGGCCGTGCGACGGTTCCAGAGGTCAGCTTATAGAGGTCGATTCCTGCAGGCGGGTTCGCTTTGCACCCTGTGGGGCGATCTTTGCACTCCGTGGGTCGGAAGACCGGCGCGTCTTTTCCGGGCGTGACGTGGAGGGAGATTCCGAGTTGCGGGCCGAGGGACTCAACCATGGCGTTCGGAAGGCCTGGGTCGCAGAGGCAGACGGCTCGTCCGGCCCGCCACGCCGCTAGGAGAAGGGCCGGGAACGACGCGTGGTTGCCGGCCTGCAAAGCCACCACTCCAGAGTCCCTTGAAAAATGCTCGCACATCTGTCGCGACTCGGCTTCGATATCCTCCCACGTCCGAAGAGTTTCTCCGGAGGACGCAAAGATGGCCGGTCCGGTCCGGCGGCTCGCCTCCCAGCGCTGCAAAACCGGATTGCTCATTTCTTTATTGCCATCCCGCACATTCGCGTTATTTTTAGCAACTTTTCAAGAATGAAGCCAGAAATCCATCCCAATTACAGCGAGACCGTCATCCTTTGTGCCTGCGGTGCGGCCTACCGCACGCGCTCGACCCGCGAGAACATCAAAATCGGCATTTGCGCGGCCTGCCATCCGTTCTTCACCGGCGAACAGAAATTCGTCGATACGGCCGGACGCGTCGACAAGTTCAAACGCCGTTACGGCACCGTGCGCGCTCCTCGCGCCGTCAAGAAATCCGCTTAGCCTTTCTCCACCAAAAACAAACGGTGAACGCACCCGGTGCGTTCACCGTTTTTTGTTATTTCTGCCATGGATTTTGAACCGCTTGTCGCCCGGAAGCGCTCCCGTTTTGAGGAGTTGGAGCGCGAGATGGCATCCTCCGGACTCTTCGACAATGCTCAGCGGGCCCGTGAGGTTCTGCGCGAGCATGCGGCGACCAAGGACCTGGTGGAGACATGGGACCGTCTGGTTCGCACCCGCCGCGAGCTGGAAGAGAACCGCGCATTTGCCGTCGGGACTGACAAAGAAATGGCCGAGCTCGCCGCGCTGGAAATCCCGGCCCTCGAAGCCGACATTCCGGTTTTGGAGCGCGCCGTGCAGGTGGCTTTGCTTCCTCCCGAGCCCGACGAGGATCGCGACGCCATTGTTGAGATCCGCGCCGGCACCGGCGGCACGGAAGCTGCGCTCTTTGCCGCCGACCTGTACCGGATGTATTCCCGGTATGCCGATAGCATCGGCTTGAAAGTTGAGGAGATGGATTCCAGCCCGGCCGATCTGGGAGGGTTTCGCGAGATGGTTTTCCGGGTCTCCGGCACTTCGGTTTTTCGGCGTCTTCGCTACGAGAGCGGCGTTCATCGGGTCCAGCGGGTTCCGGCAACCGAGGCCCAGGGGCGCATCCACACCTCCACGGCCACGGTTGCCGTCCTGCCCGAAGCCGAGGAGGTCGATCTCCAGCTCAAGCCCGAGGAACTTCGCATCGAGGTCTGCCGCGCGGGCGGGCCCGGCGGGCAGGGAGTCAATACCACCGACTCCGCCGTGCAGGTCATGCACATCCCGACCGGACGGATCGTCCGCTGCCAGGACGGACGCAGCCAGCAGCAGAACAAGGAACGCGCCCTCCAGATCATGCGTTCCCGCCTCCTCGAGGACAAACGGCGCGAGGAAGAAGAGAAGTATTCCGCCCATCGGAAAAGCCTGATCGGCGGCGGCGGACGCGAGGAAAAAATCCGGACATACAATTTTGCGGAGAACCGCGTCACCGACCACCGGATCAGGCTTTCCCTCTACAGCCTGGACCGGTTCCTTGATGGCGACATCGGCGAAATGGTCGAGGCGCTCCAGTCCAGCGACATCGAGGAGCGCCTGCGCCAGGCCGGGATGGCGGGCTGAGCCTCTCCCCTACCCTCGGGCGAGCCCCCGGCGGCACCAGAAAATCGAGACCAAACCAAACTGCATAGACCTCCAACATGAAGAACACACCAGCACTTGGGCCGACATCCGCAGGCATCCCGGCAAAGCTGCGCGTTCCGAAGCGCGGTGGGGGGCTGAGCAAGCGCGCAGTGGCCGCGAGCGCGGCCGCTCCCAAACCGGAGTTTTCTTTCCGGCTGAAGCCTCGGGACGTGGCGCGCCACCTGTCCCGTTTCGTGATCGGCCAAACCGAAGCGAAGAAGGTGCTTGCCGTCGCGCTCTGCGACCATTTTCAACACGTGAGGATGTCCCTCGCCGGAGACGAGGCCCCGTTTTATCAAAAGCAAAACGTGTTGCTCATCGGTCCGACCGGCGTGGGAAAAACCCACCTGATCCGCTCGGCGGCCGACCTCATTGGCGTGCCTTTCGTCAAGGCCGACGCCACAAAATTCAGCGAGACCGGTTATGTGGGCGGGGATGTGGATGACCTGGTCAGGGACCTTGTGCGCAGGACCGGCGGCGACGTGAAGCGCGCCTCGCACGGCATCATCTACCTTGACGAAATCGACAAGCTGGCCACGCACTCCGAAGGAGCCGGGAGGGACGTCTCGGGGCGTGGCGTGCAGACCAATCTATTGAAGCTCATGGAGGATGGCGACGTGCCGCTGATTTCTCCCAACGACGTGAATGCCCAGATGCAGGCAGCCATCTCCGCCGCGCGCGGGCACGCCTCCGGGGCTCCCGACACGATTTCAACCCGCCATATTCTTTTTATCGCCAGCGGGGCGTTTTCAGGGATGGAGGAGATCATCGCCGCGCGCGCCGGCCAGCGCTCGCGCACGCTCTCCGCCGCAACGACCGCCGACCTCATCGCCTACGGCCTCGAACCTGAATTCGTCGGAAGGTTGCCCGTCCGCGTCGCCTGCCACGCGCTCGATGAGGACGATCTTTTTAACGTTTTGCAAAAGAGCGAGAGCAGCCTGATCCACCAGTATGTGCGCGCGTTCGCGGCCTACGGGATCACTCTGAAATTTCAAGACGACGCGCTCCGGGCCCTCGCCGTCAGTGCGCAGACCGAGCAGACCGGGGCGCGCGGGTTGATGACCGTCATGGAGCGGCTCTTCCGCGATTTCAAATTCCGGCTCCCCTCGAGCCGTGTGCGAAAGCTCGTCGTGACGGGCGAAATGGTGGCCAATCCTGCCGGAACCCTGCGTGGCCTTCTCGCAAACGCATGACGATTTTTGAAACCCTTGCCCCCCTTGTCATTCTCATCGGCCTGGGTGTGCTCCTGTCGCATCTGAGGTTTCTGGGGAAAGAGTTCATAGCGGATCTCAACAAGCTGGCATTCTGGGTGGCACTTCCCGCGCTGCTCTTCCGCTCGGCAGCGCATGCCACAGCCCCGAATGAACAAACGCTGCTGCTGTTCGGGATCTTATGCGGAGCCACGATCCTCGCGGCCGCCCTTGGGTATGGCTGCGCTGTGCTCATGAGGCTCCCAGCCACGTTGTGGGGCACGCTTTCGCAATCCGCCTTCCGCGGCAACCTCGCCTACATCGGCATCCCCACCCTCACCTACAGCCTCTCGTCCTCATCCGCAGGGGGCATGATCTCGACCGCCGTCGTGGTGATGACCCTCCTCATGGCCTTTTACAATATTCTCGCGGTTCTGGTTTTGGGAGGAACTCATTTTGTACAAATGTGGCGCCCGGTTTTTACAAACCCGCTCCTCATTTCAGGACTTGCGGGATTGGCATGGGCGGCATCGGGGTGGCCGCTTCCGGCATTTGCCGACCGTTCTCTGGAGGCCCTTGGCAATGCCGCCGTGCCGATCGCACTTCTCTGCATCGGAGGGAGCCTGTCGCTGAAGGCCATTCGCGGCCGCACGGCGGCCATCGGCCTGGCGGTTGCGGTCAAGGTTCTCTTACTTCCTCTTCTGGTATGGGGATTGGGAATTTGGTTCGGGCTCGGCCCGGCCAAGCTCCAGATCGCCCTTGTGCTGGCGGCATGTCCCACGGCCGCCGCTTCCTATGTGATGGCGGTCAAAATGAACGGCGACGGGGAGCTGGCCGCCGCCACCATCGCCGCAAGCACGATTTTTTCTGCTCCAGCCTTAATCTGCGCTCTCTGGCTCACAACCTAATCCGCAACCACGAATCGTCGGAGCGGATGGGGGGGCATTCGTAAACCGCCACCACCAGGGGTGGTGGTAAAGAAGCCGAACAACCCGGGTTGCCTGGCATGGTTGGGTGCGAATGTACTCATGTGTTTTTGGAGGCTTTGGCCTGCTGGTTCAGTGATGGAAGCCGGAGGCCTCCTCCGCCGAGGCGGGCTCGCTGACCGGATGCTTCTCGAAGTATTCCAGGCAACGCTTGAAGTCCTCGATGAGCAGGTCGATGAGATCGCGGCTCACGCCATGCCTCACCAGGATGCGCTGCACGATGAGGTCCTGGCGGTTGGCGGGCATGGAATACGCCGGCACCTGCCAGCCGCGCACTCTCAGGCGATCGGCAAGGTCATAAAGCGAAAACGGCGTTTTCGCGCCCGGCGTGATTGTCCAGCTCACGCACGGGATCCCCTCCCCCGACTCGCCGGCGTAAAGCACATCAAATGGCCCCAGCTTGACGATCTGGGATGCAAAATGCCGGGCCGACGCGTAACAGGCATTCTGGATTTTCGCATAGCCCTCCCGTCCAAGGCGGACGAAGTTGTAGTATTGGGCGATAATCTGCCCGCCCGGACGCGAAAAGTTCAGCGCGAAGGTCGGCATGTTTCCGCCAAGGTAGTTCACATTGAAAACGAGGTCCTCAGGGAGGTCCGCCTTCTCCCGCCAGACCACCCATCCGGCCCCGAGGGGGGCCAGTCCGAATTTATGACCCGAGGCGTTGATGGACTTCACGCGCGGAAGGCGGAAATCCCAGACGAGATCCGGAGCGCAGAAGGGAGCCAGGAATCCTCCGCTGGCGCCGTCCACGTGGATGGGAATGTCGAGGCCGGTCTCAGCTTGGAACTTGTCGAGCGCGTCGCTGACGGCCTTGACGGGTTCGTAATGCCCGGTGAAGGTCACCCCGAGGGTTGGCACGACGCCGATCGTGTTCTCGTCGCAGCGCTTGATGACTTCCTCCGCCGTCATGATGAGGCGGTCACCCTCGAGCGGGATCTCGCGGAGCTCGATGTCCCAGTAGCGGGCGAACTTGTGCCAGCAAATCTGAACCGGGCCGCAGATCATGTTGGGCTTGTCGGTGCTCTTGCCTGCGGCGCGGCGTTTTGCCCGCCAGCGCCATTTCATGGCCATTCCGCCGAGCATGGCGGCCTCGCTCGAGCCCGTTGTCGAGCAGCCTGTGGTTTCTGCGGCATCGGGCGAGTTCCACAAATCGGCGATGAGGTGGACGCAGCGGTTCTCGATTTCTGCAGTCTGGGGATATTCGTCCTTGTCGATCATGTTCTTGTCGATGCACTCGTCCATGAGCTTGTGCACCTCCGGCTCTTCCCATGTCTGGCAGAACGTCGCCAGGTTCTGGCGGGCGTTGCCGTCCAGCAATAATTCGTCATGGATCAGCTGATAGGCATCGCGCGCAAGGATTTCATTTTTAGGAAAACGGAATTTCGGCAGAGACTTCGAGAGGTCGCTGGAGCTGAAGATTTCGTCGTCAGGGTTTGATGCGATGTGGTGTGTTGTGTGTAGGGACATATTGCTGGCTGGTTGGGTTGGTTTTTTAAAACGCGGGTTAGCTGACGTTGACGACGGCATCAATGGCCCACGTGTTCTGGTTCGTGTGGGTGGTGCCTGGCTGACGATGTGTTGCACATCCGGCGGAGAAAAGGGGGGGCAGGAACCGGGAACAGCTTGAGGTGCGAGGTGAAGTGAGGGGCATAGATTCCGGATTGTTCCGATCGCTCGTTGATCCTTCCTCGGTTTCGATTGGACGTTCCGGGGCCGGTCCTACCGTGCCGGTGGAGTGGATGTTCGACTGTGCCGCCTGTTGGCGGGGTGAGGGTGAGTTGGCCTCGCGCAGCCAACCCCGGGGGGCTGACTGCGTTGAAAGACGCTTACCTGAGCGGGGATGTTTTGAACAGAAAAAAGCCCGCCACTCCATTGAGGCTCATAAATACCTTCAATCGCCGGATGCGGCCTGGATGCCCAGGTTAGTCCAGAAGCTCTGCGTGCTGGCGGGCGAGATAGCGGTCGGTCATCCCGGAGATGTAGTCGCCGACGCTGCGCTCCAGGCCGTCACGTCGGATGCGGGACGTGGCCTTGCGGCCAAGCTTTGACGGAGAGGCAAGCAGAACCCCGAAGAGGGCCGAGATTTTTCCCGACGCCCGGCGGTTGGCTCCGGCAACGTCTGGGTGGTGGTAGAGATTTTTGAAGAGGAATTTCCGGAGCGCGGCAAGCTCCTTGCGGATGGCCGGGGTGAATCCGGCCAGCCGTTTCGAATGGCTTCGCACGTCTTCGAGCGTTGAAATGCGGTTGGCTTCCAGGTTTTCCCCGGTGTGGGCAACGAGGTCTTCAACAAGAAGATTGACGAGGCAACGGATGACAAACCCGCGGTGGACGTCGGGGTCGGTGCGGGGGTATTCCTCGCGGGCCCGATCAAGAGCACGGCACCAGAGGGTGACCTCCGCCAAGCTTGATGTGTTGAGCAGCGCGGCGTCGAGACCGTCGTCAAGGTCGTGGCTCGAATAGGCGATTTCATCGGCAAGGTCGGATACCTGGGCCTCCAGCGAGGGCGACGGATACCGCAAGCCGGAGACCGGATGAGAGTAGCCATCGGCATGTTTTTGGATTCCCTCACGGACGTCCCACGTGAGGTTGAGCCCGTGGTGGCCGGGGTATTTTTCTTCAAGCACCTCCACGATCCGGAGGCTCTGGGCGTTGTGGTCAAACCCGCCATGCTGGCGAAGCAGGCGGTCCAGTGCCTCCTCCCCCGTATGTCCACAGGGCGGATGACCGAGGTCGTGGGCAAGGGAGATCGCCTCGGCGAGGTCTTCGTTGAGGCCAAGGGCCCTGGCGATCGTTCGGCTGATCGAGGCCACCTCCATCGTGTGCGTTAGGCGGGTGCGGTAGTGGTCGCCCGAGCCATTCAGAAAAACCTGGGTTTTGCCATCGAGCCGACGGAACGCCGAGCAGTGGATGATCCGGGCCCGGTCACGCTGGATTTCCGAGCGGAACGGATGCGGAGGTTCCTTCCGTTCCCTGGGCCCGGAGCCATTGGCGGGGACCCCGAGCGACGCAAGGCCGTTTCTCCCAATCGGGAGTGGGTCAGTGCGGGAAGGCGTTTTTTTCATCGGGCCAGGCGGTCAGGGAATACGGAGGTCGCAGGTGAGTTCCCCCCGGCGGCCCGCCCTGCAGGGGGCGGCGGACGGGCCGG
>JBGSJQ010000057.1:0-3549 GCA_041741775.1 Terrimicrobiaceae bacterium
ATTCGCGGCGGGGAGTGCCGGTCCCCCAGATGGCGATTTCGGGGGCGTTGGCGGCTTTGGCTTCGTGGACCTTGCGGATCAGAGCCGGGAGGACATGGGAAGTGCGGAGGTCGAAGTTGTCGTTGGGGCCGTAGAGGTTCGTCGGCATCGCGGAGAGGAAGTGCTTTCCGTATTGCTTGGCGTAGGCCTGGCAGAGCTTGATGCCGGCAATTTTTGCAAGGGCGTAGGCGTCGTTCGTCGGCTCCAGCTCGCCGGTGAGCAGCGCGTTTTCAGGAATGGGTTGCGGGGCGAGCTTCGGATAGATGCATGAGCTGCCCAGAAAGAGGAGCTTGCGCACTTCAAAATCTGCTGCGGCGCTGATCACATTGTTCTGGATGGTCAGGTTTTCGAGGAGGAATTCGACGGGTTTTTCTGAATTGGCGACGATCCCGCCGACCTTGGCCGCCGCATCGATGACGACCTCCGGGCGCTCGGTGTCAAAGAACCCGCGCACCGACGTCCGGTCGAGGAGGTCCACATTTGAGCGCGTGCGGACAATGATATTCCCATAGCCGCCTACTTGCAGCCTCCGCACGATCGCACTTCCCGCCATGCCGCGGTGCCCGGCAACAAAAATTTTCGATGACTTGTCCATGTGTTAAAAAGCGTATACAGGGAAAATGTGCGATGAAAGCCCGTTCCCTGCTTCTGGTTCTTGACAGCGTGGGGATTGGCCATGCCCCGGATGCGGCAAAGTATGGGGACGAGGGAGCTCACACGCTTGGGCACATTCTCGGGCGCTGCCCAGACCTGCATCTTCCCACGCTGCGTCACCTCGGCCTGGACGCTGCCCTGGCCATCTCCTCCGGCACCCCGCCGCCCGTGCCGGAAGGCTCTGTCGTTTCCGTCCTCAGCGAAGTGTCTGCCGGCAAAGACACGACCACGGGGCACTGGGAGCTCGCGGGAGCGGTGCTCTCCGAGCCCTTTAGGGTCTTTGAGCGGTTCCCCGAGGGAATGGTTTCCGCGATTGAATCGGAGGCAGGGGTCTGGTTTCTGGGCAATGTCGCTGCAAGCGGAACCGCCATCCTTGACGACCTCGGAGAAACTCATGTGCGGACGGGCCGGCCAATCCTCTACACCTCGGCGGACTCGGTCATGCAGATCGCTGCGCATGAAGACGTGCTTCCCCTCGAAACCCTCTACCGGATCTGCCAGGTGGCCAGGAAACATGCCGATGGAATCGGGCGCGTCATCGCCCGCCCGTTCACCGGTGCCCCGGGGGCTTGGCGGAGGACCGCCAACCGCCATGATTTCTCGCTCGTCCCTCCGCCGACCGTGCTCAATGCGCTGGAATCCGCCGGGATCCCGGTGACGGGAATCGGAAAAATCTCCGACATTTTCGCCGGCAGTGGGATCGCCGCCTCCCACCCGACAAATTCCAATGCACATGGGATGGAGATGATCAGCCGCCTCTGGGAGGAGGGATTGCCCGGGCTCCTCTTCGCCAATCTGGTCGATTTTGACATGCTCTTCGGGCACCGGCGGGACGTGGACGGCTATGCCGCGGCCTTGGAGGAATTCGATTCATGGCTGGGGGGATTTCTCCGGCACGTGAGCGCCGGGGATCTCGTGCTGATCACGGCCGACCATGGAAACGACCCGACGTGGAGGGGGACCGACCACACGCGCGAGAGGGTCCCGCTTTTTGAGATTCAAGGGGAAAAATCCGGGGTGGGGGGGGGCTTCGACGGCTTCGGTCATGTCGCCGAAAAGCTGGCGGGCTATTTCGGTTTGGGGGCGGATTGGAACGGCGGTCACGCTGGAAGGGCCCTTTAACTTGGGGCCGGTTTAGGGTGCAACCCCTTTCGGGGGGGCTAAGCGGCGCCTTTTCCCGCTGACTGAATTTGCCCCGTGGCCAATGGTTGACGGAGATGTCAGAAGTTGGGGGAATCGGAATCGTTAGTGCGCTCCATTGACATTCCTTCGTTGGGGCCCCACGGTGCGCCCCTATGCCATTTTCATCACTTGGGCTGGCGAAGCCTATTCTTCAAGGCGTCCAGGCCATGGGCTACGGCGATCCGACACCCATCCAGCTGCGAGCCATTCCACCGGCGCTTGAAGGCCGGGACGTCATTGCCTCAGCCCAGACCGGGACCGGCAAGACCGCCGCCTTCGCCCTCCCAACGCTTCAAAAACTCGGCAGCCGGGGAAAGATCCGCTGCCTCGTCCTCGAACCAACCCGCGAGCTGGCGATGCAGGTCGAGACCGCGATGCGGGATTTTGCCCGGTTCACGGACCTGCGGGTGGGGTCAATTTTCGGCGGGGTGGGATACGGGGCCCAGCGCACGGCTCTTCGTGATGGTCTTGACGTCGTCGTGGCCACGCCGGGACGCCTTGAGGATCACCTTCAGCAGGGAACCCTGCGTCTGAATGACATCGAGGTGCTCATCCTCGACGAGGTGGACCGCATGCTCGACGTCGGGTTCCTGCCGCCGATGAAGCGGATCATTGCCAAGTGTCCGGCCAAGCGCCAGACGCTGTTCTTTTCTGCCACGCTTCCGCCTGAGATCGCTGACCTTGCGGCCTGGGCGCTGCAGGATCCCGTCCGTATTGAAATTGGCGCGGCCCGCACGGTGGCTTCGATCGTCAAGCACGGGGTCTATGTTGTCGATCCCACCAGGAAGTTCGACCTCCTCCTGGCCCTTCTGACCGCGACCGACTACCAGAGCGTGATCATTTTCTCCCGCACCACACACGGCGCGGACAAAATCGCCAAAAAGCTTCGCGCCAACAACCACTCGGTCGCGGTCCTGCACGCCAACCGCTCGCAGAACCAGCGCATCGAGGCCCTCAATGGCTTCAAATCCGGAAAATATGAAGTGATGGTAGCGACCGACATTGCGGCGCGGGGGATTGATGTGGCGGGAGTCAGCCATGTCGTGAACTACGACGTTCCGCAGCATCCGGAGGACTACGTCCACCGCATCGGCCGCACTGGCCGCGCACTTCAGCCAGGTGACGCCTTCACGCTCGTTACCCCCGAGGAAATGAAAAAGCTCTCCGCCATCGAGCGCTTTATCGGGCAAAAGATCGAGCGTCTCACGCTTGAAGGGTTTCAGGTGCCGCCGAATGGCGAGACCCGAAGCGAACCCCGTCCGAAGTTGGAGCCCCGCATGGACGGGCGTCCGGCACGCCGGGGAGGCTTCCGCCGCCGCCGGTAGGGGAAAGCCCATTCGCATCGGGGAAGCGCACTCCTACGTGCCGTCGCGAAGTAATGCCTTTACGGCGAGATCCACAGGATCACCGTCAGGCGCCGAGAGGGAGATGGAGGGAAAATTGAACTGGT
This sequence comes from Terrimicrobiaceae bacterium, assembly GCA_041741775.1. Lineage (GTDB taxonomy): Bacteria > Verrucomicrobiota > Verrucomicrobiia > Chthoniobacterales > Terrimicrobiaceae > QYQL01. Next base: position 3,326 of record JBGSJQ010000057.1, read on the forward strand.
GCCGGCACCACGTCGCCTGGCGTTTGGCGTAGCGGTGGGTGGCGGTCACGATTGCGGCGCGGCAGGCGTGCAGGGAGCATCGGCCGGCGAGCAAGTCGCGGATTTCGCGGTATCCGATCGCGCGGGAAGCCCCCGGGCCGGCCTCTGGTAACCGGCGGACCTCTTCGATGACCCCCTCGTCAAACATGGCATCCACATTTTCTTCAATCCGTCTGCGGAGGTCC
>JBGSJQ010000058.1:0-10687 GCA_041741775.1 Terrimicrobiaceae bacterium
CCGTCGGTATTCGGCAGCGAGGGCGTCGAGGAGCTCGTTGGATGGGGGATGGCCGGCGTAGAAGACCCAGAGTTTGTTGGCAAGGAAGCGCGGGCACTGCGGGGTTGCCGCAAGGAAGCCGATGATGTCATCGCCGGAGAAATTCCCCTCAAGCCCGAAGAAGGATTTCTCTCCGGCATCCGCCTGCCGCCTTGCGAAAAGGAACTGCTGGGATTTCGGATTGATCCGGTATCCGGTGAACGCGCGGGCGGACTGCTGGATATCCGCCTCGGTGTAGTGGCCTTCTCCGAGGGTAAAAAGCTCCATGAGCTCGCGGGCGAAATTCTCGTTCGGCTTTCCGGCCTTGCTTTGGGTGAGGTCGAGGTAGCGCATCATCGCCGGATCGCGGCTGATGGCCCGGGCCATCTTCTCGAAGCCGCCAAAGGCGAAAGCCCGCAGCGTCTCGTTTTGCTGCCACATGGCGAAGGGCTCTTTGACCTTGTCGATGCTCGTCGCCCAGTGGCCGTGCCAGAACAGGGTGGCCTTTTCGCGAGCGGCAAACGGACTCCAGCGCATCCGGCTCAGCCACCAGAGCCTCAGCTCGGCCATCAGCGCCCGGTTCTGCCGGCCCATCTCGACCTGCAGCTTCTTTTTCTCCTCCGGCGTGGCGTTTGCCATGCGCTTTCTCAGCTCGGCAAGATCCCGGGGAACCAGTCCCTCGGGCGGGGGAAAAAGGTCGGAGTCGTCGCCAGCCTCCAGCAGCGCCCCGACAGCCCCCTTCAGGCCCAGCCGATGCAGGGCGGCTATCTCGCTTGGACTGCCCCCGAATCCCGCCCGGTTGAGCAGGTGGGCGGCCAGCTCCGGGGTCCAAGCCGATGAATCCAATGGCTCAAGCATTTCGATGGAACCCCGGGATGATCAAAAAGTTGTTGTCTCTGCACCAAAAATTCAGAATACACCTCAATGGTCGTTTCCTAGCCTTTTGCCGGCAAAATCCTCCCCCCTATCAAGTCCCCTGAATCGTTCCTTCGCATGAATAAATCCTCCGAAAGCTCGTCCCCTGCTCTCCTGGCTCCCAAGCTGATTTTTCCCTTTGTGATGGTGACCTCGTTGTTTGCGCTGTGGGGTTTCGCCAATGACATCACGAACCCGATGGTGGCGGCCTTTAAAAACATTCTTCTGATCAGTAATTTTCAGAGTTCGTTGGTGCAGTTTGCGTTCTACGGGGGGTATTGCGTGATGGCGATTCCAGCGGCCCTGTTTATCAAGCGCTTCACCTACAAAGCCGGGATCCTCATGGGGTTGAGTTTGTATGCGGCGGGCTGCCTTCTCTTTATTCCGGCCGGAAGTCTGATGGTATTCTGGGCCTTCCTGCTGGCGTATTTCATCATGACGTGCGGGCTTTCCTTTTTGGAGACCAGCTCGAATCCGTATGTGCTTTCGATGGGGGATGAGAGGACGGCAACCCGGCGGCTGAATCTCGCCCAGGCCTTTAATCCGATGGGATCCATCACCGGCATGCTGGTGGCGAAGGAGTTGATTTTGGCCAAGTTGGATCCTTCGGACGAAGCCCAGCGGGCCGCGTTAAAAGCCGCCGATCCCGGAGCCTTCCGCATGCTGCAGGAATCTGATCTGGGGGTGATCATTGGTCCCTACGCGGTGCTGGGCGTGGTGGTTCTGGTGTTCTTGGTGGCGTTTGCGCTGCTGCGACTGCCGCGGGCCGCTGGCGAGGGGGCTCGGGAGTTGAATGTCGGTCCGACACTCAGGCGCTTGCTCCAAAACCGCCGCTACGTGGAGGGGGTGATCGCCCAGGCCTTTTATGTCGGAGCCCAAATCATGTGTTGGACGTTCATCATCCAATACGCGGTGAACGAGCTCGGCATGCAGAAGGCGGAAGCCCAAGGCTACAATATCGTGGCGATGGTGGTTTTTGTTTCCAGCAGGTTCCTTTGCACGTTCTTCCTGAAATACCTGAGCCCGGGACGCTTGCTGGCGGTTCTAGCGGGCCTCGGAGGATTGCTGATTCTTGGGGTCATTTTCCTGCCCGGTGGGGCCGGCCTCTATGCCCTGGTGGGGGTCTCGGCCTGCATGTCGCTGATGTTTCCGACGATTTATGGCATCGCCTTGGACGACCTTGGCGATGACGCCAAACTCGGATCCGCCGGCTTGATCCTGGCGATCGGAGGAGGGTGTCTGATGCCGCCGCTTCAGGGTGCCATTATGGACATGGGATCGGTGCTCGGGCTCTCCAGCACGCGGGCTTCCTTTTTCCTGCCTTTCCTCTGCTTCGTCGTGATCGCGGTCTTCGGTTACCGCACCTTCAAAATCTTCCACGCCCCATCGGAGAGCTGAGGCTTTGAAGGAGGCGCTTGGCGATATCGCTGGAGAGCTTCCTCACTGCGAAGAGCGTGTTGTTGATGAGGCAATTTGGGGAGCTGGGGCGGGCGGTGTTCTGTCCGGTCCGGATCGCCGGCTTGCTCACGGTCGGACTTTGTCGCGCCGGATCTCGACGCTGAGGATTTTATAGGGGGAAAAGGCAAGCCGGTTGCCGGGGAGTGGGCCGATCGCTTTCCCGCGCAAATCGACCTGGCGGGCAACCCATCCGTCACGCAGCAGGATTTCGGTTTCGCCCGAACGCCCGAGGGTTTCGTGCAGGCGTAGGATCCATTTGCCCGGCCCGCAAGGCACCGCCCAGGCGGGCTGGAGCGATTCGCCGCCGGCCAGTCCGAGGAAGCCGCAATCCACGGGATTCCCCGCATATTCCACAGGCGGTGTGAAGAGGATGTCGGCCAGCGCGGCCGGATGCTCGGCGCGCGGTGCGGCGGGGTCGAACCTTCCGACAGCAAGGGCAATCCGGTGGCGACCGATATCGCTCAGAATATGCGGGGCCAGCGTTCGGCGGAGTGGCTCAGGATGGCTTCCACGTCCCGCCCCGCGATCCTCACTGGTGACCTTTGCACTGCGGACGAGGCTGGGAGCCAGGGCACCGTCGCGGCAGGAAAATCCGAATTTCGATTCGGTCACCACGAAGAAGCCCTCAGATTCCGAATCGTCGGACACCACTGCCCACCGGCTGGCTGGCACCTCCCACATGGCCTCGGCGGCAGTTGTGCCTCCAAGCTGCGGACGCTTGACGCTGCCGAACGGCGCGCCGAAGCGGGCATCGCGGCCCATGAAGGCGGTTGGGAAGGAGGCTTTGAGGAGCATATTTTCCTCCTGCCAATCGAGGTCGTATTCGATGAGGAGGGCATGGCTTCCGGCCGACAGACTGTAGCGGATCGTGACATGACTGCGCTCACCGAGGGGACGTTGGAATTCGACAAATGCCCGGGCTGGTCCTGCATCGAAACTTACGACCGCCTTGCGGGAATCGGTGCGTCCCAGCGACAGCACCTGACGGTCGATTTCCCATGCCTCAAACATGTGCGGAAAATCCGGGAAGAGAAGCATCTCATTGGCCGGGCCGGTGAAGGGGATAGGCACCCCGTCCACGGTGAGCGAGGCAATGCGCCCGCAGGCATCGAACTTCGCGGAGACCCGGGCGTTGGCCAAGCTGGATTCGGAGGCCTTCAGGGGGTCGGCGGGAACAGATTCGAGATCAGCAATCCGTGCTCCCGCAAGTGGGGGCAGCTGAACGGCCCCCTGCCTGGCATCGATGTGGATCCGCGGATGCGGGAGAGGGTTGAATAGGCTGCGGGCTTTGGGCTTTCCGGAAAGCTCGGCGGAGGCGGAGGCGAGTGCGGATCCCGCGATGCCATCGAGCTCGGGCAGCGCCTCGGCATAGACTTCGTGGATCGAGCTGCCCGGGATGTAGTCGTGGAATTGTGCGAAGACCACGCGCTTCCATGGCTGCACATCCAGCGGACCGCCGCCGGTCGCGCATCGGACCGCCTCATGGGCCTGAAGCGCCCGCTCGGCTCCGCGCATGGCGGCTTTGACAGTCCCATGGGTCGTGTAGGTGCCCCGGTGATACTCGAGGTAAAGTTCCCCGCGGAAGACAGGCAGCCGGTCGCGACGCTTCGAAAGGTTGCGGAAAAACGTATCGATGCGCCCCCATGCCGTGCGCGGGACCCCGGCCAGATTGGCAAGCCTCCGCGCCCGCTCACACATTTCTTCGGTGGCCCCGCCCCCGCCGTCACCGTATCCGGTCGGAGCGAGGAACTCGGGGTGGACATCGCATTGCCGGTGGGCAGTCGCACCCGTGCGAAGCTCCGCGACGGAAGCCGTCTGGTTGTAACCGTTGTTCTGACAAATGTGCGCGACGACTTCACTCCCATCGCTGCCTGCCCAGACAAAGCTGGAATGCGGGAACGGGTTGATCGCGTTCCAAGTGAGCTTGGTCGTGAAAAAGGCCTCGACCCCGGTTTCCCGCATGAGCTGCGGAAGGCATCCGGCGTAGCCGAAAACATCCGGCAACCACAGCACCGGCGACGGTTTGCCTGTGAGCTCGCGGAAGCCTTCCTGCCCGATCAGAAAGCTGCGAACAAGGGCCTCGCCGCAGGCCAGCAGCGTGTCGCTCTCGACCTCCGTCGCCCCCTGCGCTTCCCAGCGGCCCTCCCGGATCCGGGCCAGCGCCGCATCCCAGACCTCCGGACACCGCCGCCGCACGGCCGCATAGCTTGCCGGCTGCGAGTAGCCGAAGCGGAATTCCGGGTAGGACTCCATGAGCCGGTTCGCCGTCGCGAAGGTGTGCACCGCCTTGAACTCGCCCACGCGCTCGGGCCAAAGCCAAACCAGGTCAATGTGCGCGTGGCCGGTGAGAATGGCCGCCGGGTCCATGCCGGATGCTGGGAACTCGCGGTAGATTGACTGAAGCGCATCGCGAAGGGCCGGGATCCCGCCGGTGTCCAGCGCATCAACCGCCGTATCGAGCCCTCGAAGCAGGCGGCGCAGGAGCGGCGGCATCACGCCGGGCATCGGCTTGGTGCCAATGGCGAAAAACTCCGCATCGCGTCCGGGAAACCCGGCCCGCAGCTCCGCCCGCATGAGGTCCTCGAGCACGAGGAGATCGTGGAGGGCCTGCCAAGCGTCATCATCCCGTGTGAGGAGCGTTGCCCCGTTCAGTGCGGCCCCGCGCGGATCCAGCCCGGTCGCCGCGGGGTGCCAGATCGCGGTTTGGGAAATCACAGACTCCACCCAGACCGTGCGGGTGCCCACGGGGATCGGCGCATGGCGGTGGGCCACGTCGAATCCGTAGTGTGCTTTCCCGCCGACGAAGAGCGTCGCCTCTGCCTCCGCATCCCAGTGCAGGTAGCGGGCACCGGGTCCGGCAGGAAGCTTCAGCTCGAACCAACGCTGGTCCCAGAGCTTTCCGCCATAGTCAGGAAGAGAGCGAAGAGGAACCCGCTCCAGCCGCTTCGCCTGCGCCAGCGAAATGTGCTCCGGCTGCGGAGCGGCGGCAAAGATCTCCGCCGGCCCAACTGGCTGCCAAACCCTGCGGCGAAGACGTTCGACGGCGGTGGACACGCGTGCGGGCACAAGCTGCAACAAGGGATTTGGTGGCAACATAAATTGTCAAAAGGGACGGCTAGCTCAGTATAAGTAACGCAGCGTTGGAGTGACAATTATGTTGTTGGCTTTTTCGGCGATGTCCTCCCAACCACGGCTGGCGGGTTCCTGATTGCGTGAGAGGGGAGTCTGGTGCTAGACCTGCGGGCATGTTTCTACCTGTTCCTCATTTGATCGTGCAACCGGACGACGGGGTGGCGCCGGTTCTGGATTTCATTCGTCTGGCACGCGAAAGCTTACTCATCAAGCAGTTCACGTTCACACAGCCGGAGATCATGAAGGCGGTCGTGGACCGGCATGTGGCCGGGGTCAAGGTGCGGGTGATGCTCAATCCCAAGCGGTCCGGCGGAGACCGGGCGAATGACGAAACCTTTCAATACTTCAAAGACGCGGGGATCGAGATCAAGTGGGCGAGCCCGAAGTTTTATGTGACCCACGAGAAGTCGATCGTGGTGGATGGGAAGGCGGCTCTCATTGCAACGTTCAACCTCTGCCAGAAGTATTTCACGCTGACGCGGGACTACGGGGTCATCGTTCAGGAGCCGGACAAAGTGGCCCAGGTGGCCGAGGGGTTCCAGGCGGACTGGGCGGAGAGCGACTGGCGGCCCTCGCCGGCCAGCGGGCTGATTTGGAGCAACAACAACTCGCGCGAGGCGATGTCGCGGTTCATCGATTCGGCCCGGGAGACGCTGGATATTCAGCATCCGAAGTTTGTGGATGCCACGATCCTGGACCGGATCCTGGAAGCCCGCCACCGCGGGGTTGAGGTGCGCGTGCTCTGCGGGGGCAAGCACGGGATCAGCGACTGGGACATTCTCGATACGTTTTCCTCCCTGCGGGTGATGCGGCGCTCGGGAGTGAAGGTCCATAAACAGAAAAACCTGCGGCTCCACGCCAAGCTGCTCATCGCGGACAGCGAGCATGCACTGGTGGGCTCGATGAATATCGACCGTTCCGCCTTCGATCTCCGGCGGGAGCTGGGAACCCAGGTGCGGGATCCGGGGGTGGTGAACCGCCTGCAGGCGGTTTTCGAGGAGGACTGGTCTTCTTCGCATCGCTACGACGCCCCGGATCCGCTCGATCCCTCGCTGCACCACGAAGATGATTTTCCGCACGACAAAGACTTGAAGCATGAGTGAGAAGCCCTCGCTTTTTGACCTGGCGCTCACCTTCAACCACATCGCACTGGCCTCGTTTGGCGGGGGGCTTTCCGCCTGGTCGCGCGAGGTGCTTGTGGCGGAGAAGGGATGGATGGAAGACGAGGAGTTCCTGAGCGCGGTGACGATGTGTCGGATCCTTCCCGGCGCGAACCAAGTGAACCTCGCGGTGTTCGTGGGGGTCAAGTTCCACGGGATTCCCGGCGCGTGCTGCGCGGTCTTCGGGCTGACGCTGATCCCCGTGGCCATCGCCTTGGCGCTTGCGTATTTCTACTTTCAATACCACCACATACCCGCCGTGCAGGGGATCCTGAAAGGTGCAGCCGCGGCGGCGGTCGCCCTCACGCTCTCGATGGTTTTCAAGACCGGAAAAAAGTGCCTGAAGGGTGCTGTGCCGATTCTTTTTTTTGTAGCGATTTTCGTCATGAACGGGATTCTCCGCTGGCCGCTTCTTGCTTGCCTGTCCCTGCTGGCCCCGATGGCCATCGCGTGGGGGTGGCCCCGGAAAAAGGCATCATGAACCTTCGCACGCTCACCCAGATCCTCCTGCTCTTCAGCTCGCTGTCGATTCTCTCGATCGGCGGAGGCAACACGGTGCTCCCCGAGATGCACCGCAAAACCGTCGGGGACTACCACTGGCTCACCGACAAGCAATTTGCGGATGTCTTTGCGATCTCGCAGGCCGCGCCCGGACCCAGCATCCTGATCGTGACCATCCTTGGCTACAAGGCGGCCGGCGTGCCGGGGGCGATCCTTGCCACGATTGCCATGATGCTCCCCGCCGGACTGCTCGTCTATCTCGTGAGTCGCGTCTGGGAAAAGGCCAAGGACGCCCCGGTCCGCAAAGCGATTGAAAAGGGTCTGGCTCCGCTGACCGTCGGGCTGATCCTCGCGAGCGGCTGGGTGATGAGCCAGGCGGCTGATCACGACTGGCGGGCCTACATCCTGACCAGCGTCTGCACCGCCATCTTCTCGACAACAAAAATCAACCCGCTCTTCCTCGTTGGGGCCGCCGGTCTGATCGGCTGGCTGGGGTGGGTATAGGCGTAAAAAATGAATGGTCGTTGGTTGTCCCGGAAACTCCCGCCCATCAAGAATCAACCAGCTTCACCATCCCCCGCCACCTCCGCCTCCGCCGCCTCCGCCCGAGGAACCACCTCCACCACTTCCGGAGCTGGAGCCCGGGGCGGTCGAGGCCGAGGAGATCGCGCTGGTGAGTGCCCCCGCCACGGCGGCCGAGGTGAAGGCCAGCGGCAGCGAAACGTGCGTTGAGTCGGAATCCGGCACTTGGGAAGCTGCTTGCAGGACGTCGGCGAATTTCTCGGACCAGGCCTGTTCGACCCCGAGGGCGAGCGCGTAGGGGAGGAATTTCTCGAAGAGCTCGGGCGTGCGTTCCGGCGGATTTTCCAGGCCAAGGCGTTCGGCTTCGGCGACGGAGAGGTATTCGCGGAATCCGCTGATCTGGTCGCGGAGGGCCTGGCCTTCCTGCGTCGGGCGCTTGAGAAGGTGCTGGAAGACCGCGCAGAGCGCGATGCCGAAAACGTAGAGCCCGCAAACCCAGGGAGAGGTCGCCTGGACGAGGGCCCAGAGCCCAAAGATCCATCCGCCTAAAAACGGGATCGAGAAAAGGGTGAGGGGGATGGCGGTCCATTTGTTCGGTCCGCGCCAGGCGCTGAAGACCGACAGCGAGAGGGCGGCGCATCCGATCGACCAGATCGAGAGCCAGAGCATCATGAAGACCGCGCCGCCGATCTCCTTGGCGTCGAGCAACGAGATGGCGAGTGGGATGAGCGTGACAACGAGTCCGATGACCCAGACGCCGGTATTGCGGGAAAAGCAGGGGCCAATTTTCCTGGCGACGTGCTTGCCAAGAAGGTTCCGTGCCTGCGAGAGAGTCGCGTGGTTGGTCTGTTCGAGGGCGAGCGTCTTCCCTTTGCCGAACAGCGCAGCGCAGATCCCCTCCTCGTCGGGCGGGTTTCCATCAATTCGCTCCAACTGAAAGTGCCGCTTTTTCGGCTCGGTGATTTTGAGCGATCGGGCGACCGCTAGATTCATGATCGCCGCCGAGAAGCTCGTGTTGTCGAAGGTTCCCATGCCACGGAGGTAGCGGACATCCTGAGGGGTGAACCCTTGCGGAGGTGCGAAGAGGGGAATGATCACTCCATGTCCGGGATCGCGCCCGACGAGAAACCAGCTCGCCAAGAAGTATAGGAAAGCACCCAGAAGGCCGATGGATCCCAGCGCGACTCCCAGGTTGGAGGACACCACCTCCATGGCCTTTGATTCAGGGGTGGGAGCCTGAACAAAGCCTTTGGGCCAGGTGACAGCGATGGTGAGACCCTCTCCGGGATAAAGCGGCGCGGTGGATTCAATGGCCGCCGCGCAGCCGGGGTGCCCGACCACTCGGAAGGCCTGTCCTTTTGCTCCTTTTCTGCCGGTGTAGGCCTCGATGCTCCGGGCGGTTGCGCCATCTGGCAAACTCACGCAGGCCGAAGCGCTGAGGATCGGAAAGTCCCACCCGTCGCCCGTCACATTCCAATATAGCTCGTCAAAGTCCGCAAAGAACCCGACCTGTCGGCCTGTTCGGTATTTGAGAGTATAGGTCGATTCACCATGGGGGACCATCACGTTGGAAGCACCGATGTAAACCCTCACTCCATTCGCCTTATTCGCGGAATGCCAGGGCTCGGGGCGTCCGTCGCGCTGCACCTCCAGAACTTCAAATGGAACGCTGGTTTTTAGTCCTCCCGGGCCCGAGTAAAGTGTCGGAAAATCCCGGTAGATGCCGTGGTTGATTTTGTCGCCCTCGGCTTGGACACGGATGGTTTCCGTCACCACGAGGTCGCCGTCGGAGCGGACTTCAATCCGGCTGTCGAAGTGTCTGATTTCCTCATCGGCTAGCGCGGAGGACGCGAAGAAGAGAGCGGCCAAAGCCGTGGCCCGAAGCAGTGCTCCCACGTGCCCGGAAAATCGTGGGAAAATATTCATAACTTCACTTGGGGGTTGGTGCGGTCGAGGACGTTCTCGACTTCAAAAAAATCGGATGGCTGAAATCCGAACACTCCGGCAATGAGGTTGGAGGGAAACGACTCGGCGAGGTTGCGAAAGTCCCGCACGGCCCCGTTGTAGTAGCGGCGGGCATACTGGAGGTCATCCTCGATTTTCACCAACTGCCCCATCAGGTCCCGAAAACTCTGGCTGGCTTTGAGATCCGGGTAAGCTTCCGCCACAGCGAGCAGGTTGCGCATTTCGTGCACGACTTCCTGCTCGGAGCGAAGCGAGGCGAGGTCGCGGAAGGTTTCCGACTCGTGTGTCCGGTAGGCCGAGACACAGGCGACAAGGGGAGGCACAAGGTCGGCACGCTTTTTGAGTTGCACATCCACCCCGCTCCAGCCTTCGGCTTGGCGATTCTTGGCGGTGACGAGCTGGTTGTAGGAAATCGCCGCCCATCCGAAGACGACCAGCGTGACAAAAAGGACAATTAAGATGCTCATCGTTCTTCTCCTGGCAGAGTGACCTCAAAGACGGTTGTTCCACCTTTGCCCGCGCCTTCGCGGGGTTCGAGGCCGAGTTCCTGGTAGGCCTTCTCAAGGGCGTGCGGGTCCAGACGGAGCTCCGGGTAGAGGCGCTTCAGCCGCTCTTTGACCCAACGTTTGGCCATGCGGCGATCCAGCGGATTGAGCGGAGGCTCTCCCTGAAGCTTGCTGCGAAGAAACTCGAAGATTGTCATGTCAGCCAGGCGGCAAGGAAGAGGATGTTGATGGAAACCCAGGCGATGACGCCACCGTTCCAACGCGTAAGCCGGAGGCGGGTATCGGTTGGATAGGCAAAAAACAAGGCGGCTGATGCCATTGCGAGGACGGCGAGCGAGGAAAGTGCGCGACCGAGGGCGTCGCCATCGCCCCAGGGATTCCAAAGCCACCAAAGGCGGTCGGTTCCAAGGAACCCCAGGCCATTGATAATTGTGAGCAGGCACGCCCCAGCGGTCGCGGCAACCAGCGCCGGACGCCCCGCACCGGGGAAGGCCGCCGCCGCTGCCTCCC
>JBGSJQ010000059.1:0-7008 GCA_041741775.1 Terrimicrobiaceae bacterium
TGGCGTGCGCGCCCGCGCCGGGGAAGCCCTCGATGCTGCCGCCGAGCGGCTGAAGTTTGCAAGGGAGGCGGTGCAGTCCGCCCAAGTCGAGGCGGCTTCGCTGGAAAACGAGCGCCGCCACACCGAGCGCCAGCTCTCCGATGCGGAGGCGAAGCGGGGCTCGTTCACCCGCGAGACCGCGTCCATCGAGGAATCCCTGCGGGCCAGCCTTGCTCACCTCGGCGAGCTCGAGTCCACGATCGCCGTGGCTTCCGCCGAGCTGGATGGCTTGAGAAATTCGCGTGGAGAGGGGGAGGTTCGCGTTCAGGCTGCACGCGAGAAGGAGAGCGTGGCGCTGGATGCCCTTAACGAAATCAAGGTGCGTGTGGCCACCGAACGCCAGCAGCAGGAAAATCTGCACCGCCAGCGCGGTCCCATGACGACCCGCCTGACCGAACTCACCGAGCTTTTGGATGCGCGGCGGACCGATATCCGGAATTACGAGGAACGCATGGCCTCGCTTGAAGCCGAGAACGCCGCCCTTCAGGTCTCCATTTCTGAATGGCAGGTTTCTCTTGGAGAGGAGGAGGCCAAACTGGAGGCGCTCACCGCAGCCCGGGCCGAGGTCCACCAGGGAGCCGATTCCGTTGAAGCCGCCCTGCGCACCGCACGCCAGCAACTCGTCCGTCTGCAAGACGAACGCGGGCGCATCGAGGTCCGCTGCACCCAGGCGGAGATGCGGAAGGAAAACATCCGTGCCCATGTCTCCCAGCGCTTCCAGATCGACCTCGATGCCTTCGAACCTGATACCTACGCGCTCCTGGTCGCCTTCCGCGACCGCAACAAACGCAAAAGCGAGTCCGGTGAAGCCGAGCCTGCTTCCGAACCAGCTCCAGAGGCACCCTCTGAAGAATCCGTATCCCCCGAAGAGCCCGGGGCTCCCGACATCGCAGCAGGCGAGGGGATCCCATGGGACCGCATCGCCGAGATTGTCTCCGAGCTCACGGAGCGCGTGGATTCCATGGGACCGGTTAATGTCGATGCCATTCAGGAATTCGAAGAACTCGAAGAGCGCTTCACGTTTTTGGAGAAGCAGAATGCCGACCTTGTCAACTCAAAGGCCGAGCTTCTTGAGGTCATCGCGAAAATCAACCGCACAACGAAGGACCTCTTCGCCGAGACGTTTGAAAAAATCCGTGTGAACTTCCAGGAAATGTTCACCGAGCTTTTCGGTGGTGGTCGCGCAAACCTCATGCTCACGGACGACAGCGATCCCCTCGAGTCCGGCATCGAGATCATCGCGAAGCCTCCCGGCAAGCAGCTCCAGAGCGTGAGCCTGCTCTCTGGCGGCGAGCGCACGATGACGGCCGTCTCGCTCCTCTTCGCGATCTACATGGTCAAGCCCAGCCCGTTCTGCGTGCTGGACGAAATGGACGCGCCGCTCGATGAATCAAACATCAGCAGGTTCGTGAAAATCCTCGACCGCTTCGTGGCCCAAAGCCAGTTCGTGGTCATCACTCACAACAAGCGGACGATCAGCCGCGCGGACATGCTCTACGGGGTCACCATGGAGGAGCACGGCGTGAGCAAACTCGTCAGCGTCAAGTTCAGCGGCAAGGCCGAGGCCGGGCACCCGGAACATTCCATCGCCGATACCTTTGGCAAATCTCGCGATCTCGCCAGTGAGCAAAAGGCCGTCCCCGACGCACCAGTAGAGGATTTCATGGAGGAACCCGCCTCAACCGATGCCCCTGCTGACGAACCGGCTCCTGCCGAGGGTGAGCTGGAGACGCCTTCAGAGGACACTTCGGATGAGGAGAAAGCCGCTGCCGGGAACACCGATGAACCAGAGGTTTCTGAGCCGACGAGTGAAGCTGCCGGGATCCCCACCGACTCCGCAGAGGAGGTCATAGCCGACCAGCCTTCCTCTCCGAAAAGCGAAGAGCCCGAGGAGACTCAAAAGCCGGCATGAACCTCCGCCCCTTGGAAGACGCCCTGCGCCAGCGCCTCGCGGTCGTTGCCGACCATGCGCTGAGAGACCGCGATCCGGCTGCCCACCTGGCCGCCCTCAAAGCCGCCCACGCCGCGCTCGAATCCCAAATGGCGGCCTTGCCTCCCGGCATCGATCCCCGGCTTCAGCACTTTCTGGAACGGCAAAGCTACGAAAAGGCCGTAGCCTTTCTCGCGCAATCCGACGGTCAGTAGTGTCGGCGGGTTGGTGTTCCCCTGCGACCCGCCAAAAGTGCATGACACCCTAACCGCGATTCAGGAAAGGGGCCTTTTCTGCTGCAAGCCGGTGGGTTGGATGACCGCGTAGTGGGTTGTTTCCTGTTGCGGGCGCGGTGAGTTCTGCCAGGTCTGGCTGACTTTTCCGTGAGCGTCGCCCAGGGCGTTCACGCGGAGTTGAATTTCGAAGAGGAAAGCCGTTCCCGGGGTGAAGCCCGCCGCCTTGGCCGGGATGAAGGCCTCGATGTCGTAGCCGCCTTTGTCGGCCCGGATTTTTGCTGTCGCTCCTTTGACCGCTGCCCCGCGCGGGGTCCGGACAGAAGCCTTGGTGCGGTGGGGCATGACGATGATCTGGACGGGGAGCCCGTCGGCTTTGCCTGCGGAGGCAAAGAAGAGCTCGATCGCGCTTCCTTCCCAGAAGGCTTCCTCGTTGGCGGTCACGTCGGTATCCGCCACGCGCAGGGCTAATAGCAGTCCTTTCGCGTCCACCCGGAGCATGCCTTCCGCCATGGTGTTGCCCGACCAGACAATCTGGATCGGGTGCCCGTCCTTGCCGACGCGCACGGCTTGCCGGGCCGGCTGCACGTAATCGATGCCCAAGACCGAAGGCCCATCGCCCCGGATGCCGATCCGCAGCTGCTGATCCGTGCCCTTCGCAGCCACGACGAAAGGGAAAGGCTTGGACTTTCCGGGAGCCAGGTCGATCGCGAGGGTTGCTGGCATTTTCGAAGTGAAGGCCCTGCGGTCCAGATCCAGGGCGAGTTTTCCTTTGTATCGCTGTTGGGTTTCGTTGGTCACGACCAGCTCGAGAGGTGTTGATTTTGTGTCCGCAAGGTCCGTGCGTTTGTCCGTGATGGTTGCGATGACCCGCGCAAGGGAGGCCGCGCTCCGACCGGTGTTTTTACGCGCCGGCTCGAACTGGGGGAGGAATCCGTCCCGTTGATGCGCGTCGATGAGCTCGTCACACATCCGCCAGATCTCGTCCAGCGTGAGCTGGCTGGAGGTATGCGGATCCATCATCACGGCGTGGTAGATGTGTTCGCGCTTGCCGGTGAGAAACGCCTCAACCGTGAGCTCCTGGACTGCGATGTTGCTGCGGCACATCGCGGCGAGTTGAGGCGGCAGATCGCCAATGTGGGTCGGCTGGACCCCCTGCGCATCCACCAGGCAGGGCACCTCAACGCAGCAGCCGGTGGGAAGATTGGTAATGTAATGGCGGTTCGGGACGTTGCCATAGATGACGGAAGGATCGCCCGTCTCCATGGAGTTGATGATCTGTGAACCGTATTCCACGCTCTTGGAAATCGAGACCTTGTTGTCTGCCAGCATCCGCTTCTCGGTGTCCTTCCAGGTGGCGATGATCGATTCGCAGCGGCGGAGATATTCGTCGATGGGGATCCCGAATTCTTTGATCACCTTTTGTCCGTGATGGATGAACCACGGGCAGTATTCCGAAAAATGCTCGCTCGATTCGGTGACGAAATACCCAAGTCGCCGCATCATCTCGAAGCGAACTTTGTCGGAGGCAAACACGCCCGGATTCTCAAGCGCCTTGAAGAGCAAAGGGTAGGCGTCCTGTCCGCGGTATTTGAACTCCAGAAAAAATGCGACATGGTTGATGCCCGCGACACGATAAGTGATATCCTCGTAGGGGAGCGACGCGTAGTTTGCGAGCTGACGGGAGGTTCCCTGAACGCTGTGGCACAGGCCGACGGAGGGAAGGCCGCAGACGCGATCAATGGCCATCATGTTCATTGCCATCGGATTGGAATAGTTCAGGTAAAGCGGGTTTTCAGCCCCGTTGTCGCGCAGTCTTTCTCCCACTTTCACCAGTTCCGGCATCGTCCGCAGGGCGCGGAAGACGCCGCCCACGCCAAGCGTGTCGGCAATCGTCTGGCGCAGGCCGTATTTCGCTGGAATTTTAAAATCGGTGACCGTTGCCGGTTTGTAGCCGCCGACTTGGATTGTCGTGATCACATACCGGGCACCAGAGCAGGCCTTCTTGAGGTCGAGCGTGGACTCGACGGTGGCCTTCGTCCCGAGCTGGGCAACGACCTTTCGCGCCAGGAGATCCGCGACTTTCAGCCGGGCCGGATCGATATCCATCAGGCAGATCGTCGAATCCGCCAGACCCGGGTGCTGAAGGATGTCGCAGATCAGATTTTTTGTGAAGACGACCGAGCCGGCGCCGATGAAAGAGATTTTTGCCATGCCGGTATTGAGGACGAAATCCGGCGGGAATCAACTTGTCAGGTGTGACAAGCAATATACATTCTGTGATGTGTCGGATGTTTTAATCGAACTCGAATCAGCTGCTCCGCATGACAGCACGGACTCCCCTGGCTATCTCTGGAAGCTTGCTGAGAGGGAGCCGGGTTCCTGCATCCTGCAGTATACATTTCTTGGATCGGGGGCGATTCGCCGGGGCGATGCGACGTATCTGTGCGGCCCGGGGCAGGCTTTGCCCATGGCCGGAGGCGATGAGACGGAATACTTTTATCCGCCGGGGGCGTCGGAGCCCTGGGTGTTTGCGTGGTTGAACTTCCGCGGGGTGGCGGCGCATTGGCGTGGTGTGATCGACCGTCACGGAGATGTTCTGGATTTGGATCCCGAAGGTGATGCGGTGTCAATTGTGCTTCAGATTGCCCGTCTCTACAAATCGAAGGCCTTTGTGGACCGGTTCCAGGCCAGTGATCTGCTGGGTCGGATGCTGGCGGCGTTGGGCCGGGAGCTCAGCCTATCGCGCATCGAGGAGGCGACCCCCGTTCGCAGGTCGCAGGAGTATTTGCGAGACCATCACCGCCGTCCGCTGAACATCAAAGAAGTCGCCGCGCGATTTGCTCTCTCCCGGGAACACTTCACACGCCTCTACCACCAGGAGACCGGCCGGACGCCTGCCGCGTTTTTGAGGGAGTTGCGGATGAAAACGGCCCGCCATCTGCTCCGCACGGCCTCGATGCCGGTCTCACAGGTCGCCGAGCAAAGCGGGTTTGGCAGCGCGACGCACTTTTGCCGTGCGTTCCGGAAAACCTTTGGCGCCACGCCGGAGTCCTACCGGGTGCAGGACAAAAATCTCTGAAAAAGCATTTTGCTGAGTTTTTTTCTCCCAAAGTATATGTGATGCCATATACTTTCCGGCGATGAACCAAAAATCCAATCCTCGTGACATCCTTCAGCAAATCGCCGCCATCGACCGAATGGAACGCGGCAAGCTCTCAATCATCCGCCAAGGCCCCGGCGGGTCTTACTATAATCTCCAGCGCAGGGAGAGCGGGCGCAACGTGACCGAATACGTCCCGGCGGAGCAGGTGGCACAAGCCCAAGAAAACATTGATGCCCACAATCGCTTCCAGTCTCTGGTGGGCGAGTATGAGAATTTGATCACTGCGCAGAGCCGCCAGGAGCGCAAGGCCGGAGCCAAAAAAAAACGCCCGACCCAAACATCTGCCTCGCCCAGGAAGCCGAAATCCAAGACCTGATCTCCACCTTCCGCAGCAAAGAGCCTGCCGGGACCGCCGTTGCGGAGTTGGAAGTCCTTTTGCGCACAGCCATCTTCAAACCGGCCAACGAACTGGTGGGCGTGCTCCTGCAGCAAGCTGCCGAGCGCATTGATGACGCCTACATCCCCAAGCCGGGCGAACAGGCCAAGGGGCGCGAGGTTCTCATGGTCCAGGGCATGTTCGGCACCTTCCCGCTGATGCGTCAATACTACTACCATCCCGGGAAAAAATGCGGCCACTTCCCGGCAGATGCAGCCCTCGGTCTGGAAGGGGCCTACACCCCGGCTCTCGCCCGGCTCATCTGCCTGGAGGGGGCGGATGAAACCAGCTTCCTCCAAGCTTCCTTCCACCTTGCAGAAACCGGCGGCATCTCCGTCTCCGAGCGCCAGATCCAGCGCGTGGTGGGCCGCACGGGCGAGTGCGCCGTGGCGTGGCAGAAAAGAGAATCGGCCCCCGGCCCCTGCGAGGCCAAGATCCTCTACGTCAGCGCGGACGCCACCGGGGTGCCCATGCGCGGGGAAGAACTCGCGGGGCGCAAAGGAAAAGCCCCCGACGGAAAAGCCAAAACCCGCATGGCCACGCTCGGTTGCGTCTTCACCCAGATCAAGGAAGATGACAAAGGCCGCCCCGTGCGCGACCACGACTCCACCACCTACCTTTCCGCCTTCCAGAGCCCCTCGGACTTTGGAGTCAGCCTGCGCCGCGAGGCCATCCGGCGCGGCTTGTTCTCGGCCCAGGAAATCGTCCTGCTCATCGACGGGGCCCCCGGCTTGGAGAAGCTCGGGCACGATTACTTCCCGGGGGCCGTCCAGATCGTGGACTTCTACCACGCCTTGGAGCACCTGCAGACCCTGATCGAAACCCTCTGGGGTAAGGGGGACGAGGTCCGCAACAAGCGCCGCAGACATTACTGGAAAAAACTCCTCGCCCACGACGGGGTCGAGCGCATCATCAAGCAGGCGCGCAAAGAGGCCCGTCTTCGCGGCAATGTTGCGGAGGTGGAAACCGCTTTAGGCTACTTCGCCAACAACGTCTCGCGCATGCAATACGGAACCTTCCGGGCCAAAAAATACTTCATCGGCTCCGGGGTCGTCGAAGCCGGCTGCCGCTCGCTCATCGGAAAACGATGCAAGCAATCGGGTATGTTCTGGGGCGAGCCAGGCGCAGACAAAGTCCTCGCCTTCCGTTGCATCCATGCCAGCCGCAGGATGGACTCGTTCTGGAAATACCGCCTCAACTCACGCGCCGCAGGGAACGACACGCTCCCTCTCGCCGCATGACTGAAGATTTTTGTCCTGCACCC
>JBGSJQ010000060.1:0-19930 GCA_041741775.1 Terrimicrobiaceae bacterium
CCTGAGTGCGGTGGCCGCTACCACGGGGCCAGGGCTCGCCGCCGCGCTGCTGGTGGGAGCCTCGGCAGCCAAGGGGCTGGCGATCGGGATGGGCATTCCCTTCCTCGCGGTGAACCACCTCGAGGGGCACCTGCTCTCGCCATTTTTCGGGGAGAGCGAGATTCCGGCGCACACCGCGCTGGTTGTCAGCGGCGGGCACACGCTTCTTCTCGATGTGGAGGGATTCGGCCGCTACCGCCTGCTGGGCAGGACCCGTGACGATGCGGCGGGTGAAGCATTCGACAAGGTCGCCAAGCTCCTCGGCCTGGGCTATCCCGGTGGAGCTGAAATTGACCGGCTGGCCGCCGGGGGGGACGCCGGCCGTTTCGACTTCCCACGTGGAATGCTTGATTCCGGGGATTACCATTTCAGCTTCAGCGGCCTGAAGACCTCGGTCCGCATGTTTCTGGATAAAGGGTTTTGCGGGGGGGATCTACCGGACATCTGCGCCTCTTTTCAGCGCTCCGTCGTCGAGGTGCTGGTGGCCAAGGCGCTGCGGGCGGCAAAGGCCTGCGGCCGGAGGACCCTCGCCATCAGCGGCGGGGTCAGCGCAAATGCCTCTTTGAGGAGCCGCGCGGTGCAGGAGGCCGGCGACATCCAGGTGCGCTTCGCGCCAGGCGGATTGCAGACCGACAACGGGCTCATGATTGCCTATGCCGCCATGCACCACTTTGTGGCGGGACACCGGTCCGGCCTCGACACCGATATTTCCCCGAACTTCGATGCGACGGGGAGGGGTTTGGAATTCGGGGATCGGAAACCGGAAAGCGGACAACCAGCGCGATAGCGCTTCTCGTAAGGAGAAAGGACGAAAGTTTGGTGCCGGGGGGGCACCCAGGCCGCGCGGGAAGCGGCGTGTTTCTGTCCAGATGCCATGTGCCCGATTTTCCTCTTCACTTCGTGACCTTCAGTCCTCCGTGGCGGGTCGTTCCCCGGATCCCGGTTCAAAACGTGACGCCGACCCCGAATTGCCAGGCGCCGATGGGATCGCCGTCCTGACGCAGGAGGTTGTATCCGTAGTCCACTCGCAAAGCCCCGAGCGGGGTGTAAAATCGCAGGCCCGCTCCGGGAGCAACGCGGGTTTCGCCAAGTTCCATGCTTTTCAAGTCGGAGGATAGGTTTCCCGCATCGGTGAAAACAGCCAGGAAAAACCCCCGGCCAACCGGCCACTGAAGTTCGATGTTGGCTTGAAGAAAAGCCTCGCCGCCCAGCGGGACGCCATCCCTCGCCCGTGGGGCCATTCCGTCAAACTGAAAACTTCGCACGCTATCCGGGCCGCCAAGAAAAAACCGTTCCGGCACCGGGATCGAGCTGGTTCCTGAGAGCGGAACGATCACCCCGGCCCGGTGGTTGAGGGTGAGGACGGGGACAAACGGGCGATCAGCCGTGATTTTCTGCAAAGGCAAATACCACGTCGCCTGGGCGGTCGCTTTGAAAAATGTCAGGCTGCCGAGCAGTGGCTTGGCGGCGATGCCGGCGTCGTAGCGAATGTTGTAGCCGCTCATCGGCACCGCCGGGTCATTGCGCCGGTCGAGCTGCTGGCGGAAGGTTAGCCTCCCGAGTTGGTAGTTCCCAAAATCCGCCTCCTTCTGATCTGAGAAAACCTGTGTGCTGCGCACGGACTTCCACTCGTATTCCAAGCCCCATCCGGTCCCGAAGCGCTCGTTCTCACGCTGGCTGATCCCCAGACGCGCACCGAATTGGGTGGCCTCGTAGGCCGGTAACTCCTCGCTCGTGAGGAACCCGGTCACCGTCCCGGTCAAATCCGCCCCCAGAAACCACGGATCCGTATACCCCACCTCCCCACCAAAACTTTTTTGAGAGACGAAGGCGCTGGCATGGAGGCGGTTCAGGGATCCGAGGAAATTCCGATCTGTAAACGACCCGGTCGCAAACCCCAAAAACCACTGGCTGTAGCCGAGCGTGGCCGAGAACAGTCGGCTGTCTGACTCGGCGAGATCGACCTGGACATCGACGGTCCTTTCCCCGGTCGCCCGGGTGCTCACATCAACATCTGAAAACGCCCCGGTGAACCACAATCGGCGCGAAGCGGCGTCAAGCGCCGACGCATCGAAGACATCACCGGTGCGGATGCCCATGCGGCGCAGGACCGCGCGCTCCTTGGTGTGGAGTCCGCCCTTGATTGTCACCTCACCAACCTGCATCACGGGCCCAGGGGTGGCGCGGACAACAAGCACCCGCAGGCCCTCCTGGCTGGCGGGCTCAAACTCAACCGCAGCGGCGGCGAAGAAATGGCCCCGGCTGCGAAGGAAATCCAATGCCCGGGAGCGGGCGAGCGCCGCGTCCTGAGGGCGGACCGGCCGGCCAGTGAATTCATGAAGCGCTTTCTGCAAGGCAAGCGCACGAGACGATTCGACCCCCACGACCCGGATGGACCCGATCCGGAATTGTGTCCCCGCATCGATTTTGACCAGGATGTCGGTCGTCTGGAAATCCGCCAAGGGCTGGCTGACCGCCTCCACCCTGGCCTCGGAATACCCCTCCGAGACAAAGACCTGCCGGAGCCTCTCCGTGGCGTCCTCGACCGCCGAAGCCACATATCGCAGTCTCCCGAACGGAGCCCGCGTCGCATTCCGTATTGCCGCCGAGAAAATTGCCTCCAGCCGCTCGCGCCGGATTTCATTTCCTCCATCGAATGTCACCCTCCCAATCCAAAGCCGCCCTCCTTCATCAATATGGAAAACCACACGGTCCGGCTGATAATCGTACGTGACCTCCGCATCGGGAAACCCCTGCCCAAAATAAAACTCGCGAAGGTAAAAGGCAGCGTCATCGGCAGTGGTAATGTCATTCGACGGGGAAAGGACGATATCGTAGCGGGAGAGAGCCTGGAGGAGGCGGTCTCCGGTGAACGCCGCATTGCCTTCAAAGATCCAGTCCGCCGCGCGTCCGCCGGTTGAGGCGAGCACCAGCGCAAAGACCAGAGCGCTGATCCGAACCGTCATCGGAACCGCCAGGAATACGTCACTCCGGCATTGAAGAATCCATAGCCGTCACGCTCGGTGACCAGATCAAAACTTTTGGTCAGGCGGAGCCGTCCACGCATGCTTGCGCGCTCGCCGAGCCCGCGCGGGGCGATCGCCTGGACCTGCACGCGGTTGAGGAGGGCATCGGTATCAACTCCCGGGAGATCAAGCTGCCGGGCAAACGAGCGGAGAAGAAACAGCCCTCCCTGCCCCGCAGCCGCTTCTCCGAATCCCGCCCCCTGCGTGCTGCCGGCAATGCCGGTCGTTAGAAGGACAATGATGGCTTCCTGAGGCAGCGGTGGCTCGGACCTCAGAATCAACTTTTTTTCATCGAGGGGGCCAAAGGCATACGCCTGGATTTCGTAGTCCGGCGTGCTTGCGGTCCCGCGCACATCCAGCAGAGGGACCCATGGGTCATCCGGCAGAAAATCCACCCGTCCGTCCGGGATCAGGAGCGTCGTGAAGGGAAGGAACGCCTGAACATTGCGCAGGGTGACCCGGCCGATCGGGACCGGGTTCCCGAGGGTTCCCGTGAGAGTGAGGTCCGGGATGATTTCTCCCTCGGCAATGTTGCCCCGGATCCGGAACGGCGACTCATTGCGGATCTTCACGTCGAGGGCCCAGCGCGCAAACGGGTCTGGCACGGTGATCAGGGGCGGCGGAAACAGGCTGTCAGGGGCGGACTCGGGTGCTACGAGAAGGAGAGGGGTGATTTCAAACCGCTGGAAAATCCGCCCGTCCACCAGGCGCACCGACCCGCTGACCAGCCCCGAAGAGTTGTTGCCCGAGGCCGTGAGATCGACATTCGCCCGGAGCCGCATTCCGGTGTCGCGCGCAAGCAAAATTTTACCGCCTTTCAGGCGCAGGTCCCAGACGGGATTCGCAGGGTTCGCCAGACCGACGCCGCCGGTGACCTCGCAGATGCCCGCTCCGATTTCCGCCCGGGCCTGCTCAACGACCATGCGCGTCCCGTCAAAAGCAAGGCGTGCGTTGGCATTCGTGACAGGCGGCGTGCGGGTGGAAACCTCGAGCACACCTCCTTGCAGAGCGAGCTGGCCAGTTGTTCTTGGGGCCCCGAGCGTTCCGGAAAAGTTCAACTGACCGGAGACCGCTCCGGACAAGCGGCGGATCTTCGGAAGCAGGGGACGGAAGACGGCAAGGTCGGTTCTGGGAAAATCGAGACTGGCGTGGAACTTCCCATCCGGGTTCAGCCATCGCCAGTTGCCGGTCTCCGTGTGGACAAGGCCGAAGGGCATCCCGGCCTCAATCTTGAGCGCAGGGAATCCCTTGGTTTCCAGCTGACCTTCCAGCGTGGCGGCCCCATCGGATGCAGAAAAATGGACAGCCAAGCGGGAGGGGGGGGTGCTGGAAGGCTTCCAGAGCAGTCTCTTGGCCTCGAGCGAACCCTTGGCAGTCAGACGACCGGGAAGTCCAGACGCTTCAACGTTGAGGCGCAATTTCCCTTCGAGAGGAAAGTCCTGGCCGGCAAGCTGGAGAAGCGGGGAAAGGCTGAGATCCTGCGGGCTCGAGGCGCGGAGGTAGGCCTCGCGACCCGGATCAATCGCCGCACGCCAATCAGTGCCCGACAGAATGGCAAAGAGGTTCATCGGAAGGAAGGCCCCCCCCTCGAGGAGCGTCGTGTTCCCGCTGCGCAGCTCCAAGTCTTTGAGCGTGATGCCGGAGCCCGCAATCGTCGCCCTTGTCCCCAATTTGAGAGGCCCCTTCTCAACTTGGAACTTTGAAAAATAGACGTTCTGCGGTGAATACGTACCGGAAAAATCTCCCGTCAGGCCACTGGGAGTGGCTCCAGAAACAAAGTTTTGCAGCTGAATATCAAAAGCCCCCGAGTGGGATTTCGGGGTGCCGTCGCCCTGCCATCGCGCCGTGACGGCTCCCGCATAGACCTGTGCTGCCCCCGGCGCGTGAAAGGGGCTCAAATACATCGCCAGATCGGCCACCCGCGCATCCAGTTCGGCGGCATATTGATGAGGGGAAGACTGAGAAATTGTCCCCCGCAGTGACGCGGAATCCTTTTTTGAAAACACATCGCACTTCGCAAGCTCGATGCTGCCATCGCGGAAGACCGCCTCCGCCCGCAGCGAACTCGGTGGCAGCGTCCGAAAGGTTATGTCCGACGCTTCGACGCTCAGAAACCCCTCGACCCGACCGGCCCGGCCGCTCACTGAGCCTGCGGCTGTCATCCGTCCGGACGCCTCATCCAGCGGTCCCCCAAATAGGCCGGCCAGCTTACCCATCTCGCGGATGTCGGCCTTCAGAGTCAGGAGAAATGGTGCGCGTGCGATCTCCGACCATCCGTCGGCCAGAGAGATTTCCCCGCTGAAGCCGACCTGGTTGGCCTCCTGCTCAAGCTTGAAATCGCTGACGACGAGCCGGCGGTGGATGAGGCTAGCGGCGACCTCCAGCGACTCCCATCCGCGCTGGTTCCAACGCGCACCATGGGCGACAAGCCGCAAGGATGCCTCGGCGTCGGCAGGCCTTCCCGGCTTTCCGCGGAATGTCAACCTCGCTTCTGCCAGGCTTCCCGCAGCCCGGCCCTCGACCCCGGCCACGGTCGCCAAGCGGTTGAGCGGAATATTCGAAGCCCATGCTGCCAGATCGACACTTTCCCCGTCACCAATAGACGCATCGGCCCGCAGGGACCCTCCAAAACAATTTGCCGTCAGGGATAGGGCGGGCCCTCCTTGGCGAAGAAGTTCCAGCGAGAGGTTGTCAACCAGGACCCCGGGGAGAACTTCCATGGTCGCGAGCCAGAGGGTTCCATATTTCCAGGCCGTGCGGGCGCGGATCGGGCCAAACGCGCGTGAGAAGGCCTTGGTCTGGATGACAAGTCCATCCATCACCAATTGCCCGGCCTCGCTCTCGCTCAGCGTGACATTCAGTTCGCGCAGCGACGTTTTGTTTTCGTCCTGAATCACATCCAGCGAGGGGATGCCGAGCGTCAGTGCCACGGGAACCCAGCGAAGAATCTGATCCACCGGCACGCCAACGCCGGGTTCTCCGGAGAGGTCCAAAACCCCGCTCACTCCTTCCACCGTCATTTGCGGAATCATCCGGCCGTTGTCTGCAAACAGGTTTCCGATCCCGCCCCAGCTCCACGAGATGCGGCTGACATCAAGGACGGTCAAGCGGCCAAAACCCGGCGTCGATATCAGGTGGAGTCCCTCGATCACAACGGGCCCGTCGAGCCTCACCACGAGGTGATCAGCGGAAAAATTAATGCCGTTGGCCGCACAGAGGGAGTGGATCCCCTTGGCCGCTAGCCAGGAGAGCACAGGGGCATGCACCAGCCACGCCGCGAACACAATGACGGCCAAAAGCGCAAGGCGCGTCTTGAGTGAAGATTTTTTCCGGCGGCCCGGCTCGGGATGGTTTTGGGACATGGAAGGCACAGGTTAGGCAGATTCCGCTGAGGAAAACAATTTTGCCTTCCGCAAAATGTGATTCAGAATATCCCCCGAACCTGTGTCCTCCAGAGCGGACAACAAGTGGGATGTGGTGGATTTTACCGTGGAAAAAGGAACACTCGATTTCTCAAAAGCCTGAGCGAATCGAGGCTCAGAGCGTCTGGACGAGCTCGGTTTTCGGGAAGCGGACTTTGGGCAGCGTGGCGTATTTGTCGGTCTCCAGCCGGTATCCGGCCGGGCAGGCCACCACCGCGCGAAACCCCTTGGCGGGCAGGCCGAGGATCTCATCATACTTCGCCGGATCCATCCCCTCCATCGGGCAGGTATCCACGCCCAGCAGCGCGGCGCTTGTCATGAAATTGCCCAGCGCGATGTAAACCTGGCGTGCCGCCCACTCCCGAACCCACTTCGAACGCGGGCCGTTCAGGATATCGCCGGAAATCATGTCCTTGTAAAACCCGAGAGCCTCAACGGTCATCCCGCGCTTTTCCGCTGTGGCGGCAATAAATTTGTCCACGTAGGCTTCGTCCACAGATTCCCGGATCGCAAAGACCACGTGGTGCGAGCAGTCGGTCACCTGGGGTTGGTTCCAGGAATGCTCGCGCAGGGCCGCTTTCAGCCCCGGGTCGGTCACCACAAAAAACTGCCAGGGCTGCAGGCCGTAGGACGAAGGCGACAGCACCAGCGCCTGCTCGAGAGCCTCCCAGACCGTCGGCTCAATCTTGCGGGCGGGGTCAAATTGCTTGGTGGCGTAGCGCCAGTTCAGGGCGTCAATCAGGGCGGACGGTTGAAGGAAATCCATGCGCGGGAATGGACACCCCCCGGACCTGCAATGCAAGCGGAAATCCGCCGGTGCCTCAATCGACAACGGCGGATTCCGGATCGCCGAACATCTGGCGGTAGGCCTGCGCGTAAACCAGGTAGGCAATCGGAATCGTCGCCAGCATCCCGACGCAGCAGAGGATGAGCCCGAGCATGGCAAGAAGTCCGACCAGAATCAGAATTCCCAGTGCCGAGAACCACTGGCTGTTCACGGTTTTGAAGGTGGTCATGATCGCTTCGCGGAACCCGATGCCGCGGTCCACAATGAGCGGAAAGACAAACCCGATTGGCACACCGATGTAAGCCAGGGGAATCATGAGCAGAACAGCCGATACGATCGCCGGCAGCTCGGATTTCATGGTCATGGTCAGGTAGATCCCGGGGACCAGCAGGGCCAGCGCCAAAACCAAAATGGCAGCCACCCAGACAACCCCTGCCAGAAGGATCTGGATCCAGGCGGATTTGCGGAACCCGGCAAACATCGCGTCGATAGTCACCTTGGTCCGCAAAGCCGTGATAAAGAAATAGATCAGCCCGGCGGAAATGACCATCGAGACTGCGGTGGCCAAAAGATAGAAGAAGGCAAAAACCGCACCCGCAGCCACCATCATCGTCACGTCTCCGGATCCCTTCGGGCCCGCAAATTTCTCCAACAAAACCTGAGCGAACTGCATCGGCATCTGGATGGCGATGGAGATCACAAAAAAGATGATCGTCGCCACGACGCAGACGCCCCAATTTTTTACGAACGTCTCCCAGGCCTTGGAGAGACATTCGTCGAAGCGGATGTTTCCGGGCTTCATCCGGTTTGGCTCGATGTTCCGGAATTTCTC
The DNA here is from genome assembly GCA_041741775.1 of Terrimicrobiaceae bacterium. Lineage (GTDB taxonomy): Bacteria > Verrucomicrobiota > Verrucomicrobiia > Chthoniobacterales > Terrimicrobiaceae > QYQL01. The sequence continues at coordinate 8,107 of JBGSJQ010000060.1, forward strand.
CAGCGGATCGGCGGGCACGGCCGGAGAGGCTCCCGGAGGCGGCAGGTTTTCGAAGGACGAGAGCGGCACCCAGGCCTCCATGCCTTCCTGCCAGGCGAGGTCGTCTGGAAGCAGTTGCCCGCTGGCCAAAGCGTTGGAAGCCTCCTGCTCGGTGAACTGTCCGAGGCTCTGGCGGTCACGGTTGACGAAGATCATTCCCATGCGAGCGGAATGATAATCAGATTCCGGGCCGGGCGTCAAATACGGCTCATGGCTCCCCAGCGGTTCCGAAAGATCGGGTGAGCGCAGCAGCTCTGCCCGGCAGCTCAGGCCAAATGTCTATTCGAGGGAGATGTGGTATTTGGCGAGGGTGAGTCCGGTGACGCGGGCGTAGGCGGCGATGGCGCGGATGTGGTCGGCGCGGGCGCGAATGGCATTGATTTCGGCCGTGGCGAGGTCGCGTTGGAACTGGAGGACTTCGAACGTGGTCGTGGTGCCGCTGGCGAGGCGGGCTTGGGCGGCCTCGAGGGTTTTGCGGGCAAAGTCGAGGGCGGCTGAGGTGGCGACGATGAGTTCGCGGGTGGTTTCGATGCGGCCGGCCGCATTGTCGGCCTCGACGAGGATCGACTGTTCGAGGCGTTTGAGTTCGACGAGCGCCTGTGCGGTTTCGAGCTCCCTGGCCTGCGCTTCGCCGCGGGCCTGCCGGTTGGGAATGGGAAGGCTGCCGACGACGCCGCTGGACCAGGTGAAGTTGTTCGTGTCCTGTCCGGTAACGCGGGAGAGGCTCTTGGCGAGCCCGGTGTCGATGCCGTTGATGCCGAAGCTGGCGACGAGGTCGAGCTGGGGAAGGGTTTGGTTGCGGGCAAAGACGACATTGATCTGGCGCTTCTGCAGGTCGAGGAGTGCCTGCCGGTAGTCGGGGCGCATCTGAAAGGCCAGCGGAAAATCCTTTTCCTTGTTGGCCCTGGCGTCGGGCAGACTCGGAAGGCCCCCAATTTCAATGGGTGTCGAGAGCACGCGGAAGACCTCGTCCGTGACGAGTTGCTTGAGAAAATTTTCGCTGTCGAGCATCGTGCGTTTGGCGACGAGGACACTTTCCTCGCGCGAGGCGAGGTCGGCACGGGCCTGGATGACATCGAGCGGGGACATGACGCCGATCTCGGCGCGTTTGAGGTTGTCGGCAAGAAGCTGGGCGGAGAGTGCGCGGGAGCGCTCCTCGACCCCGAGGTTTTCCTTGGCAACGAAGAGGTCGCAGTAGGTGTTCACCGTATCGGTGACGACCTGGATGACGCGCTCGCGCAGGGTCCACTCCGAGATCGCCCGGTCGGCTCTCGCAATCCGCAACTGCGCAAGGTTCACATCGGTTCCGAAATTTTTCAGGAGGGGCTGGCTGAGGGAGATGCCAAGGAAGGAATTAAATCGGTCATTTGAGATCCGGTTATCGGTATTGCGGGTGGAGGAGGCCCCGATGTCGTAGGTCATGCCCCAGGGGTTCAGCCCCGCGATGCTGGAATCGACCTCCAGGCCGGTCGTTCGTGCAAAAAGGTCGGGAGTATCGCCGCTGGCCGTGGGTGTGACGAGCTCGTTATCGAGGGTGCGCAGCTCCTGGTTGTTTTCGTCGTAAGTGACCGAAACCTGGGCGACGGGATCAAATTTCCCGGATGCGGAAAGCTGGCGTGCCCGCGCGATCTGCGGCGTGTATCGCTCGGCACGGATTTCGAAATTTTTTTCAAGGGCGCGCCGGATGGCGACCTGGAGCGTCAGGGGGTCGTCGGCGGCCTGGAGGGGGGTGGCCAGCAGGGAGGCAAAGAGGATCAGCGCAGAAGAACGGGGAATCCAGGACATCTGGTCAGTTCAAAAATCCACCGGAGCGGGCGGGGGCAGCTGAAGGATCGGTTTATCCAGGGGGGAGTCCAGCGGGGAGACCCCCTCGGCTTTGCGCACTTCGGGTTCTTCGGCAGGAGTCGGGGGAGGAGTCGGCGGGGCGTCGCTGGCTGCAGGAGCCGGCTCATCGCCGGACTTTTCGGCGGGATCCTTGGCGACCGGGATGGCTTTGGCGACCGGGATGGCACCATCTTCGAGGGTCTCCAGCCCGGGGCGAACCGATTGGTAAACGTCGTTGAACCCGAGAAGAGTCGGGGCCTGGACGGCGACCGGCCGGATGGTTGAAAGGTCCACCGCCGCAGCAGCGCGGGGCCAGCCGGCCTCGTCGTATTGTTTGGCGTAATTTCTAACGCCGCCACCGTGGATGTCGCATCGGATCTTCGGAACTTGGTCGGCGGTGGCGTATTCTTTGTAAGTCAGAGGCCGGGAACTGGTGATGTGGCCAGAGGCGTCCTGCAGGTCGAGATTGCAGCGGGGTGTGGCAAGCAGCCCGGAAACCCGGCAGATCTCGACCTCTTGCAGGCCGGAGGGCTTCACAATGGGAGCCGGAGGGAAATCCTTTGTCGAGGCATTCATGATTTTCGTCCAGATCGGCAGGGCGAGGTCCTTGCCGAACGCGCCACGATAGATTTTTGTGGGCTTGTCAAAGCCGAGCCAGACGCCGCAAGTCACCGCGCTGGTGTAGCCAAAAAAATAGGCGTCAGTATAGTTGTAGGCGGTCCCGGATTTTCCACCGACAGGAAAATTCCCCAACCCGAGGCCGGATGCGGAGGCTCCCGAGCCGCGCTGCATGAAGTCCGCCAGACCGGCGTGGACCTGGAAGGCGGCTTCCTCCGAGATAGCCCGGACCATTTTTTGGGGTTCCTCGTAAATCATCTTGCCCTCTTTGTCGAGGATCCGCCGGATGATGTGGATGCCCTCTGGCCGCTTCCCTGCGTTGGGGAAGATACTGTAGGCCAGCGTGAGCTCATCGAGGGTGAGCTCACTGCTGCCCAGAAAGCTGTTGGCATAGTCACGCAGCGGGGAGGTGATTCCGGCGGCGGCGGCCGTTTTTTTGAGGGCGTCGAGGCCGACCTGCATGCCGAGCCGGACGGTTGCCGCATTCTTGCCTTTGACGAGGGCGTCGCGGGTTGTCATTGGTCCCTCGTATTCATTGTCCGGGCGTTCGACGCCCCATTCCCCAAGGATGCCAGTCTCCCCGCCGACCATGACGTAGCGGTTGTCGATGCAGGCGTCCTGGACGATTTCTCCGGGGAAGATCCCCGACTCGTAGGCGGCGGCGAACACAAATGGTGTGAAGGCGGTTCCAGCCGGACGGGTGCCCTGAATGGCGCGGTTGTATTCGCTATGTTTGAACTCCCGTCCGCCAACCATCGCGAGGATGCCGCCGGTCGTGTTATCAATCGCCAGAGCGGCACCCTGCAGGTATTTTGGCTCCGGCATTTTGACGGACATGTTGCCTCTATTGATGGCATCTTCGATCGATTTGGTGGCTTCACCGTATTTGGCGAACGTCGGGTGGGAGTAGCCCGGTGTGCCTTCGAGCTCGGAGGTTGCGCTGCGGACGGCGCGCTTGGCCGCGAGCTGCATGCCGGAATCGAGCGTCGTCTCGATCCGGTAGCCTCCGTTCATCGCACGGTCAAAGCCGAGCGCCTTGATTGCCTGCTGGCGGATCAGGTCCACCGCGTAGGAAACCTTGAACGGGTTGGTGCGCTTCACCACGAAGAGCTTCATTTCCGTTTGATCGTTATATTGCTCGCGCGTGATAAACCCCATCTCGCGCATGCGCTTGAGCACAAAGTTCCTCGTCTCCGTGGCTCCTTCGATATTGTTCCAAGGCGAGAGGGCCTGGGGGCTCTTCAGGAGGCCGGCGAGCATCGCCGCCTGGCCGATGTCGAGGTCCTTGGCCGGACGTCCGAAATATCCTCGCGCCGCCGCCTCGGCCCCGTAGAACCCGCTGCCGAAATAGACGCGATTCAAGTAGAGGTCCATGATCCGCTCCTTTGTGAAGTTTCCCTCGATCCGCCAGGCAAGGAACATCTCGACGAGCTTGCGCTCGTAGGTCCGCTCGCGAAGCTCGAATGAGTTGCGGGCCAGTTGCTGGGTCACCGTGCTCGCCCCCTGGGAGATTTTTCCACGCCGGTAGTTGGCGATCGCAGCCCGGAGGATGCCGAAATAATCGACCCCGTCGTGCTCATAGAATTTGTTGTCTTCGGCGGCAATGACGGCCTTTATGAGAAAGGGGGAGAGCTGCTCGTAGGGCACCGGTTGGCGGTTCTGGATGAAAAGCTTCCCGAATTCCTTCCCGTTGCGGTCGTAGAGGATCGAGGCCGACTCCATCTCGCCGACCAGCTTCAAGTCGAACTCCTCCGCGCGCTTCTCGTATTTGAAGGTGATGACGCCGAACGCGACCCATGCAGCAAAGGCCCCGACAGCCAGAAGGCCGACGGGGATCCACAGACGCTTGCGCACGTAGAACGGCCTGCGCCGATCCCGGCTTTCCCAACTGTAATATTTCTTGCTGATGGGGGATATTTTCCACGCCATGGCTCCGGGTGCAATGGGGAAAAGCGAAGAATCTTCCGCGCCCTTGATCCCGGAGCCATTTCCCGGCATCGTGGATTCATGACAGCGGGAATTTGTTACTTGGTGGGAGCCGGGCCCGGCGACCCGCTTTTGATGACGCTCAAGGGCCGCCAGTGCCTGGAGCGGGCAGACGTCGTCGTTTATGATTACCTGAGCAACGCGGAGTTTCTGCGGTGGGCTCCCGAGGGAGCTGAGATTATCTACGCCGGGAAAAAGGCCGGGGAGCACACGCTCAAGCAATCCGCGATCAACACGCTGCTGGTGGAGCGCACGCGCGCCGGAAAAACCGTGGTCCGCCTCAAGGGGGGAGACCCCTATCTGTTTGGCCGGGGAGGGGAGGAGGTCGCTGACCTTGCCGCAGCCGGATGTGCGTTCGAGGTGGTTCCGGGGATCAGTTCGGCCCTCGCCGGACCCGCGTATGCCGGCATTCCCGTGACCCACCGTTCCCATAACACGATGCTCACGATCTTCACCGGGCACGAGGATCCGACCAAGCCGGGATCCTCATTGGATTTCCAGGCGATCGCCCGGGCCCCCGGGACAAAAGTGATGCTCATGGGGGTCGAGCGTCTCGCGACGATCTCCGCAGGGCTGCTGGCAGCCGGTATGGCGCCGGAGACGCCGGTTGCTCTGATTCGTTGGGCGACCACGCCGCGACAGGAATCGCTCTTCGGGACGCTCGCCGACATTGCGGAGAAGGCGGCGGCCGCAGGGTTTCAGGCACCCGCGATTGCGGTCTTCGGGGATGTGGTGGGCCTGCGCAGCGAGCTCGGCTGGTTTGAGAAGCTGCCGCTTTTTGGGCGACGGATCGCTGTGACGCGGACGCGACACCAGGCTGGCGAGCTGGTCGCGCAGCTTCGAGCCCTGGGCGCAGATGCCTTTGAAATGCCGATGATCAAGATCGAACCGGCGCCCAATAAGCGTGAGTTCTACGAGACCGTCGCCTATAGTCACGGCTACGACTGGATCATTTTTACCAGCCCGAACGGGGTGGACGCGTTTTTCCGGGTCTTCTTTGAGATCTACCACGACGCCCGGGATATTGGCGGGGCGAGGATTGCTGCGATTGGCCCGGCGACGGCCGCCCGCGTCAGCGCATTCCGCCTGCAGGTGGACATCCAGCCGGAAAAATATGTGGCGGAGGAGATCATCAAAGCCCTCGAAAAAGAGACAAGCATTGAGAATCTCAAGATCCTGCTGCCGCGTGCCGAGGGAGCGCGGGATGTGCTCGCGGAGGAGCTTGCCCGGCTGGGAGCGATCGTGGACGATGTGCCCGCCTACCGCACCGTTCCTGCCGGTGCAGACGACGAAGGGGTTCGCCGGTTTCGCGAGGAGGGCGCGGACCTGGTGACCTTCACGAGTTCCTCCACGGCGGAGAATTTTCATGCCATCAAACTTCCAGCCCACCCCGGGGTCCGCCACGCCAGCATCGGTCCGGTGACCTCCTCAACCATGCGTGCGCTCGGCCTTGCGGTTGATATGGAAGCCGCCGTCCACGACATCCCCGGCCTCGTCGCTGCCATCGTCGGGTTTTACGCGAAGCCCGGCTGAGAGGGTGCATCCAACCAACCAAGTTCCGACGTAATGGACCAAGATACCCTTCTTCGAATGATTTCTGATCTTGAAAACATTGGGGCGCTGGACGAAGCGCCCAATCGCACTTCGCACGATACTCCGGAATCGACTTTGGTCGAGCTCGGAGCCGACTATCTGATTGCCTCCTCGCCCCGCAGAGCGGTGCCAGGTGCGGTGCGCGAGCGTCTACTCGCACAGATTGCCGCCGAACCGGCCCGCGTGACAACGGACGCCGACGGACGTATCACCGCTATCAACCCCGCATTTTCCGGGCTCTGTGGTTTTACCTTTTCCGAGGTGTGCGGGAAAAAGCCCGGCAGTTTTCTACAGGGAAAAGAAACCGAACCGGCGGCGGTCGATGTGATTCGGCAGGCGGTTCGCTCGGGAAGTTCCTGCGTGACGGAGTTGCTCAACTACCACAAAAACGGCATCCCGTATCGGGTTCGCATCGAAGTGGAGCCTCTGCGCGATCCCGACGGAAACCTTACCGGCTTTCGGGCGACGGAGACGAAGCTTTCCTGATCATTTTCTGGAGGCGGATCGAGAAGGCCACCGCCGCGACGGTGAGCCCGACAACAAATCCCACCCAGACGCCCCTGGCTCCCGCGCCGAGCCCGAATGCCACCGAGTAGGACACCGGGAGGGCGACAAGCCAATACGACAGGATCCCGATACCCATCGGGACCCGCGTGTCGCCGAAGCCGCGCAGCGCTCCGGCGCTGACGACCTGAATTCCGTCCACGATTTGAAAAATCCCTCCCACGGCAAGGAGTTGGGCGGTAAGGAGGAGTAACGGCGGATCCGTGACAAACCAGGAGGCGATCATGCGTCCGCCGAGAAACAAGGCCATCCCGGTGAGGCTCATAAAGACCAGCGTCAGGAAAAGGGCTCCGATGACGATAGGGCGAAGCCTTTCGGGGCGGTTGCCACCACGAGCGTGTCCCACGCGCACGCAGACGGCTTGGGAAAGACCAAGCGGGACCATGAAAGTTGTCGCCACGCAAGTCAGGGCGATCTGGTGCGCCGCGAGCGCCGCCACACTGATCCAGCCCATCATAATGGAACCAAACGCAAACCCACTGACCTCGCAGAGGTGAAGGCCTCCGGCTGGAAGCCCGATCGAGAGAATCTCCCTCGATGCCTTCAAGGCCCCCGGTGCCAGCCAATGGCGCGGCCAGGACCCGCGCAGCGTCCTTGAGACGGCCGGGTAGGCCAGCAGCGCCACCATCACAGCGATCCGCGAGACAAGGGTCGCCCAGCCGGCTCCTTCCAGCCCCATGGCCGGGGCCCCCAGCTTGCCAAAAATCAGGACCCAGTTCAGCCAGGCATTGAGCCCGACGCCGGCCATCATGATCCAAAACGGAGGCCAGGGCCGCGCGAGGGCCTCACAGAAATTTTTTGTGACCGTCGTATAGAAGACGGGGACCAGCGACCACGCGCAGATCGCAAGGTATCCCCCCACGGCGGCATTCACCTCGGCGGGTTGGCCAAAGAGAGCCAGGCGGGGAAGAAGAAAAGCAATGGCCGCCAGTGACCCGATGGAAAGCAGGGCGGCCACCACAAAGCCGCCCCGCACGCTGCCGGACGCTCGCTGTGACTCGCCGGCACCGTGGGCATGCGAAACCTGCACGCTGACCGCTGAGAGCAACCCGAAGCCGAAAACCAGCGGAACCGAGAGCAGGGTGTTTGCAAATCCACAAGCGCCCAGCGGGATCACGCCGACCCGGCCGACCATGATCGTATCCACCCACCCCATGAGCATCTGCCCCACGTGGCCGACGATGATCGGCAGCGCCAGGGCCACCGTCCGGCGGGTTTCAGAGAGCATCTGCGGCATGAAAAAATCGGGCCGGGTCCGCAGGGCGTGCTCCCGGCGGATCCGTGCGAAAGGCTAGTCCTCGACTTCCAGCACAAGCGCCCCAGGCTCCACTTTGAGGCTTTTGATCCCTTGAAGGCGCGGCCCCTCACCCAGCGCCTCGCCGAGAAGGTTTTCCCCCTTGATCCCGCCCAGCCAGGCCTTTGGGAGGCTCAGGCCAAAGATCGTCACGTCCTCGAGGATCGCGTAGGGCTGCCCGCCATTCCCGATGGAAACCTTGAACCTCCCCCGCATGCGAAACACCGTGCCCGCTCCGATGGGGAAGTCTTCCGGGATCGGAATGGCCAGATACGCATTTACGGCGTCGCGGGCAAATTCCAAGCGGACCTTTTCGCCAAGGTCGGTATTCAGGTTCAAAAGCCCGTTGATCTCGCGCTCGGTCAACCGGAGAACTTTTTCGCCTGGGACATACCCACCCGGGTCGGCCGCAGCCGTCTTTTCCGTGGCGGCAGAATCCGCGCCGGGCATCCCCAGGGGCACCGTGCCCGTCTCGAGTTCCTGAATCTTTTTCTCCACAACCGACTTTTCCTGAGGGCTCAAAACCACTGGACGGATGGGCCGCTGGATCCACCAGATCGTCCCCGCGACCGTTGCGAAAACTAGCAGGACGAGGACAAGCAGACCACCGCAGCCAAGCAACCAGGGGTTGTGTTTCCTGGCGGGCGGGGGCGTTTGCGGCGTTGGGCTTTCCATAGCTTTGAAGTGCGCACCTTACCTTCCCCTCTGCTCGCGTGCAACCTTCCGCAGCGGACGCCCCGGGGAACCTCCTCGACACGGCGGCTCGGGTGCGGGTAGATTTTGCAGGATGACCAGCATGACAGGACACGGCCGGGGCGAGGCACGCGGGAAAGCATGGAGTGCCGTCGTGGAGTGCTTTTCCGTGAACCGCAAATCTGCCGAGGTGGTTTTTCATACAGACCGGAGCGCGGCCTGGTTGGAGCCTTCTGTTCGCGAGCGGGTGCTGGGAGCCATCTCGCGCGGGCGTGTGCAGGTCAATCTTCTCCTTACCCACACCGCAGGCGACCCGGCAGGGATCCTTGATAAAAAACGGGCCGGAATCTTCGTGTGCGAAGCGCGCGCACTGGCAAAGGCACTGAAGATCCCCGGCGAGATCACCATCTCCGACGTGCTGGGCGCGCCAGGCGTGGTGCGTTCCGCAGAGCCTGCGGGTGAAGGAGTCAAGGCCGTCGTTCTCCTCGCGCTCGACCGAGCTCTGGCAGGGTTGGTGGCCACGAGATCCCGCGAAGGACTGGCCCTGCGGCGGGTTTTGGAAAAGTCCCTGGCCAAGCTTTCCGGCGTCCTTCGGAAGATCCTCCCTTTGGCTCGCCGTGCAGCTCTCCAAAACCGCGAGTCCCTTCTTCGCCGCGTGGGGCGATCCGGGATTGCCATTCCCGCAGACGATCCCCGCCTGCTCACCGAAGTGGCTCTCCTGGCCGAGCGCGGAGACATCACCGAGGAGCTGCACCGCGCAGAAAGCCACATCGACCAGTTTCGTGAAAAGCTGGCCTCGGGCGGCCCGGTCGGCCGCACGCTCGAATTTCTCGCGCAGGAGCTCAGCCGCGAATTCAACACCGTCGGATCGAAGTCCAGCGACACCTCCCTCGCGCGGCTCGTCATCGAAGCCAAAGCCGAGCTGGACCGCATCCGCGAACAACTGGCCAACCTTGAATAATACCTTCTCCCGCTCCGGAATCCTTTTCGTGCTCTCGGCCCCCTCGGGTGCCGGAAAAACCACGCTCACGACCGCCCTCCGCCAGAAGCCTGACTTTGTGTATGCGGTCTCCTGCACCACGCGCACGCCGCGCCCGGGCGAAATCGACGGAGAGGATTACGTGTTCCTGAGTCGCGAGGAGTTTCAGGCGCGCATCGCCGCCGCCGGCTTTCTAGAATACGCCGAGGTGCATGGCAACTTTTACGGAACCCCCAAGGAGCCGGTGCTCGAAAATCTTGCCGCCGGAGTGGATGTTCTCATCGACATCGATACCGCAGGGGCCGCCAACATCCGCCAAACCGAAGACCCCGCGATCCTCGCCGCCCTCGCCGATATTTTCATCATGCCGCCCGGCCTCGACGAGCTGGCCCGCCGCCTTCGCCGCCGGGGAACGGAGACGGAGGATCAGATCGCAACCCGCCTCCGCAATGCCGCCGCCGAGATGAGCCAATGGCGGGAATACCGCTACACGCTCATTAGCAGCTCCATGGAGGAGGATATCGAAAAATTCCGCGCCGTGATGCGTGCGGAACGTTACCTCTCCCGCCGCCTCGACCTGCCCGGAATATGAAAACCATCGTCCTCGGAGTCACCGGATCCATCGCAGCCTACAAGGCGGCCGACCTCACCAGCCGCCTCACCAAATCCGGCTGTGAGGTCTTCGTGGTCATGACCTCCCACGCCTGTGAATTCATCACACCGCTCACCCTCCAAACGCTGTCCCGCAATCCCGTCACAACCGGCATCTTTGATGAGAAGGAATCCTGGCACCCCGGTCACATCGCCCTTGCCGATCGCGCCGACCTCCTCCTCATCGCTCCCGCGACGGCCAATGCCCTTGCGAAGCTCGCACACGGGATCGCCGACGATGCTCTCACCTCCATCGCCCTGGCCTCCCGCGCCCCGCTCCTCATCGCTCCTGCCATGAATGGAAAAATGTGGAGCCATCCGGCCACACAGGAAAATGTCGCGACCCTCACCGCACGCGGCGTGGAATTCATCGGCCCCGAAGAGGGCCTGCTCGCCTGCGGCTACGAGGGACTCGGACGCCTCTGGGATGTCGCCGAAATCGCCGATCGCGCGATTTCCATTCTGCAGAGCTGATCGTTGTATTGGCAGCTCCACCCCTCCTGCTTCTTCGCAGCAAAATGCGGGGCTTCAAAAATTCCAAAAAAAAATCAAGCGAAAATGCGAATAATTGTTGACGTATATCATCTGGACACTTATTCACAGGAACCAGTGAGTTATTCACAACATGTTCACAAACCATTTCCCGCTGTTGCGGATGGAAAGGGGGGATATTGAATGCCAGTAGCAAAGAAAAAAGTGGTCGCTAAGAAAGCACCCGCCAAGAAAGCCCCGGTCAAAAAAGCTCCCGCCAAGAAAGCGGCAGTGAAGAAGCCGGCCGTGAAGAAAGCGGTTGCCAAAAAAGCTCCCGCCAAAAAAGCGGTCGCCAAAAAAGCACCCGCCAAGAAGGTCGTCGCCAAAAAAGCGGTCGCCAAGAAAAAATAACCCGCCGTCCGTTTGAAAAAACGGATTGCAAAATCAAATTGGGAGAAGCTCGAAATGGCTTCTCCCAATTTTTTTATCCCGGCAATGCCGGATCCCGGTGGCGGGGAATCGAGGCACTGGGCGGGCTGGCCCGAATGGCGCTGTCATTCCATCCTGTTGATCCTTTCAAAATTCTTCAATCGCCGGATCCGTGATGAAATGATCTAATGCCGAGCCGCCATGCCTGATTCCTCCGACATCCAGACATTCATTGATCGCTGGCAGAATGCGGGGGCATCGGAGCGTGCGAATGCGCAGCAGTTCCTGATCGAGCTGGCCGACATTCTGGGCGTTCCGCGTCCGGCGAATGCGCATGAGGACGGCTACTCGTTCGAGTTTCCGGTGCGGCTTGTGAAGGCCGACGGGACATTTGGCGAGGGCCGCATTGACCTCTACAAGCGCCGGGCCTATGTCCTGGAGGCCAAGCAGTTCGCCGGCCCCCGCCAAGAGCCCACGCCGCTCCAGGTCGTCGCGGAGGAGGCCGGGATCTACCAGTCGAAGAAAAAGTCCGGCCCCGTGCGCGGCACCGGGTCGTGGGATGAGGCGATGATCCGCGCGAAGGCGCAGGCCGAGCGCTACGCGCGCTCGCTTCCCACCGACGAGCCCACCCCGCCCTTCCTGCTCGTCGTGGATGTCGGCCACACGATCGAGGTCTTCGCCGA
>JBGSJQ010000061.1:0-20118 GCA_041741775.1 Terrimicrobiaceae bacterium
CCTCGGGCAGGGTGACAGTCACCCGATAGGTGACGAACTCGCCGATGGTGGCATTTTCGCCCGTCGTCCCCGCGTGGGATGTATCGACGATGGATTGGGAAACGACCGGCGTGGCCACGGCGGTTGTCGTGACCTGCGAAGAGACAGCGTAGTTGTCGAGGAGGGCCGCGTCGGGCGTTGTGGCGTCCGGATTCGGATCGTCGTCCCCGCTTCGCTCATCGGCGTTGGTGCCATCGGTCGATGTCCAGGATACATCCGACTTGTTGTTGATGATCTGCCCGGTGGTGACCGAATTCGAAATCGTGGCGGAGACCGTGATCACGATCTGGCTGCCATCGTTCATGTCGAGATCGTAGGCAGGCTTGACCTGGAGCGTGCTGCCGGAGATCTCGAAGTCGGTGAGCGTCGGCGTAGTGAACGTTCCGCCCGCAAATCCAGTGGCTGTCACCGAAACAATCGTGGGCGAGGTCAGCGCGGAATCCAGCACGTCAGAGAGCAACACCTCGTAGGCGGCCTGGCCGGAAGTGTTCGAGATCGTGATCGTGTAGGTGATCGGATCGCCGGCATCGGCCACAGCGCCGCTCACGGCCTTGAGGATCGTGAGCGTGGGCTCGACGATCGTGACGGTCGGATTATTTCCGGGGTTGGCGTCGGTGATGGTGCGATCCGCCGCCGGCCCCGCATTGCCCGTGCCATCGGGATCGTTGAAGACCACCCGCGCGGTGTTCGTGCGCGTGACGGTTTCCTGGTTGGCAGGGATGTTCTCGACCGTGGCGACGAGTCGGATGACGAAGCTGTTGTTATTGGCGACGTTGTCGTTGACGACCGTGACGTCATCGAAGTCGAACGTGACAGTGGATGAGCCGGAGGCCGGGGCGGCCAGCGTCGGAGTCGTGGCGAAAGATCCGTTGAAGTCGGCCGCAAGGAGGCTCGTCGAAGCGGACGTTGTCAGGATCTGCATCGAGTCGATGCGAAGTCCGGCTGGAACGATGTCCTGAACACGCAGGTTGCCGGTGATGCCCTCGGGCAAGGTCACCAGCAGGTCGTAGGTGACGGTTTCTCCGATCACGACATTCGCCAGGGAGGATGTGGCAACGCTTGTGTCGTCGGCGCTGATGCTTCCATCCTTGAAGGACTTGTCGATGGTCGGCGAGGCCACCAGGAGGTTCGCTGGCGCATTGGCGGCCACGGCGTAGTTGTTGCGGACCGCGCTGTTGGCGGGTGGCGTATTGTCGTTCGCCGTGGCCTCGCTGTCGGCTCCGGTGCGCTCGGTGGTATTTGTCGTGAGCGTGGTCAGCGTTCCGCCGCTCACCGTGGTTCCGGCGAGCGCCGAGGCGAGCGTGGAATCGGTTCCGGGGTTGAGATCAATATCGGTGGTGCCGTAGGTTGTCGCGACGGTTCCGTCCACTGTTCCGGCTGACCCCGGAAGGCTGGTGTAGGTAGCGACGGCTTTGCTCTCGATCTCGGCGGCCGCAAGAGAGCCGGCCTTGACCTGAGCATTAACAGTGATCGTAACCGACTGGCCGGCATCCAGCCGGTTGAACGTCAGGTCGAGGGTGTCAGTCGCGGTTGAGGAAGCGTCCGAGAGGAGGCTTGTTCCGCCAGGAAGTGCACCGAGGGAGTAGCTGAGAAATTCGAGTTCAGCGGTGGGATTGGCCGCCGTAATGGCATCCAGGGCATCCTGGATCCGCACGTCGAAAGCCGGCGCGGAATTGGCACCAAAGGCCGTATCCGAGTTGTTGGCGACGGTGATCGTGTAGGTAAACGTATCCCCGGCATCTAGAGGACCCGCCGTTGAAGCGGACTGCGAAATGGTGAGGTTGGGTTCCGCAACCCGGACGTCCACATTGTTGGAAGTGGCTCCAACTGTCGTCGTGCCGTTGATGGCGGTGGTAAAGTTGTTCCGGAGTTGGGTGTTGTTTTGATTGCCGGTGCTGGCCGTGTTGAGAACCACCGCATTGAACTCGATGACGATATATTCGGCGTTTGCGTCGTCTTCAAGGTTCTGCACGTCTCCCAGCTTGAAGCGGGGATCCGTGCCCGAGTTCCATCCATCCAGATTGGAGTTGGAGCTTGTCGAGATCGAGGTATCGGTCAGAACGAACGTCGGCTGCGCAATGGCGGCACCGACATTGAGACCCGCGCCGGACAGGGTCGTTGACGTGATTTTGGTATTGTCGTCGGAGATAAACCCGACCATGGCCGTGCCATCGTTGACGAAGAGCATCCCTGTGGGCAGCGCGTCCACGATCTGAAGGTCGGGCAGGGATCCTTCGGGGATCTGGATGACCAAGCGATAGCGGACAATTTCCCCAATCGCCACCCTCTCGGTGCCTGAGACAAGGGCTGTGAAGTCCTCCGAGGTGGCCACGAGGCTCTTTGTATTAGTGGGGCTGGTAATCGTGAGGGACGTCGGATCGGTGGCCTTGTAATTGTTGAGGACTGCCGCATCGGTTCCGGTGCCGTCGGCTCCGGTTCGTTCGGTGCTGTTCGTGTTGTGCGTGGAGACCGTGCCGGGCGTTCCGTCGATGCTTGTCCAGGTGACATCGGCGGTGTTGGAAAGTGTCTGATTGGGCACGACGGCGTAGTCGAGAGTGCCGCGCACGACGATTTCGAGGCGAGAGTCCGCCCCGAGGTCGATGTTGCGGCCGCCGGCGAGCGAGAGCGTGTTGCCGGTGAAAGCAAAGTCGGAGGTGTCGAGTGTATTCGGCCCGCCATCTGTGACAACAATCGCTCCCCCGGCTCCTCCGGCGGCGTTGGTCAGAGCGGCCGAAATGACGGTGAGAGAACCGAGGTTCGAAGGCACGGCATCCGTGAGACCAAGGTCGAAGGCCGTGGGATTCCCCGCCGAATTGGTCAGGCGGATCCGATAATAGACGAAGTCGCCGGCGTCCACTCCGGTGAGCGAGTCGGTGTAGGTCGTATTGTCCTTTGACGCCTGGGTATCGATCGAAAGCGACGGTTCGATGACTGTCACGTTCGCGGCGGAGGATGTGATGCTCAAGGTCCCCTCGGGATTCGGGAGAAGCGCGTTGTCCGGGTCATTCACCCAGTTCCAGCCCAGTTCCGCGCTGTTGTTGAGCTGGGTGCCCGCCTGGTTGCCGGGCGACGCGGGAACGGAATTCGTGTTCACGACCACCGCGCTGTAAACGATCGTGATCGTCTCGTCTGTCGCGTTGTTCGTGTCCGTGTTTGTAAGATTTCCGAAATCGAACGTGAGGAGATTGCCGGTGCCGGACCCCGTGCTGCTGACGGTGACATTCGTCGGAGCCGCGCCGGTGCCGATGGTATTCACCGACGTGACGCCTGCGGAATAGGTGACGCTCTGGACGTCCACAAAGGCGAGCCCGGCATCCATTGTATCAACGACCGTCGCCCCCGCCGTGGTCCCCTCACCGACCGTGATCGTGAACGTGTAGGTGACGGTTTCCCCGATGACGGCCTGATTGAGGGCGGCATTGTTCGGATCCTGGGCCGGTGTGACGGATGTCGAGGTAAGAACTTTTGTGAACCCGGGGCTGTCGATGACGATCGAGGCGGTTTCGGATTTGTCTTCGGCGGTGTGGTCGAATGCGCCCTCGTCGCCGGCGTAGTTGGTCAGATAGGCCGTGTTGGTGACGGTGGAGGACGCCTGGGCGTCGGTATCCACAGTCAAATCATAGAGAATGACGATGCCGTTGGAGCCGTTTGTGACCTCCGCATCAATGTCCGCGCGGTAGCCGCGGCTGATGGCGCCGGGCTTGGTGTCCCCGCCAAGGTTTCCAGCCGTGTAGTTGTCGGTCATCTCGACCTCGAAGGTCTTGGTGCCGGCATTCCATGTGAGAGTGTAGTCGCCCCCTTCGGTGAGAAGCGTGCCGTCGCCGCGCAGCACCTTGAAATTCGTCGCGGTCATGAACGCCGTCTTGTCTGCGTAGTTGTTGACGTAGGAGCCAACAAGGGTGTCCTGAATTTTGACGTCGTAGGCATCCGAGCGCCCGGTGTTCACCGCGACCAGCGCAAACCGGACGAGGTCGCCGGCATCGACATCTGTCGTGGCGTCGAGGTTGAGGTCGCCGATCAGAGTTGCATTGCTTTCGCCGACGAGAGTCCCGGTGAAGCCCGCCCCGCCGACCGTGTCAAACGTCAGCCCGCCAACCATGCCGACCGACCCGCCTTGGGTGGAGGCGACGACCCCCTTGTGGATGTCCAAATTCGGTTCGTTGATCACGATCTGGACGATGGCGTTGGCGAGGCTCTCCGTGCCCGGCGATTGGGTGTTGCCTTCCCCGGATTGCACCTGATTGGTCAGGAAAAGCGCATCGGCAAAGGGGTCACTGCTGACAGTGGCGGAGAGAAGGATATCCACCACTTTGGCGTCGTTGACCGTGTTGACGAAGTCGCCCCACTGCATCTTCACCGAATTCGTGACCGAATCGATCGTCAGCACCGGGGAAGCCGCGGCCGGATCGCTCACGGTATTCAGGGTGTGGGTCGGACCATAGGTGATCACCCCGGCGGTGAAATCGCTGATGGAGACATCGCCCGTATTGTCCACGAAATTCCACTCGGTGAGACCGTTGGCGGTCCCGTCGGCATTGATGTCGTCCACATCGAAAATCGGAAGCGGAAGGAAGTCGGTGAACCGCAGCTTTTCAACGTCGCCACTGGGGATCGTGTAGGTGAAGCGATACGTGATCACATCGCCCGGCTGAAGGTTCACCTTGCCGTTGGGGTCAATAAACGCGCTCAGATCCGTGTTTCCATTGACGGCATAGATCGTCTTTTGGACGTTGTCGGTCTTGATGCTCAGGCTCGCCCCGGAGTCGTCCGAGGAGATGACCGGGCCAGCGTAGGCCGTGAGAGCCACCCCGGTGGTCAGGTCAAGCACATCGCCGGAGATGTTGACCGAATTGCTGAGGACATCCCTCGGGTTCAGGGAGGCTTCCCCAGAGGGGAAGGTATCCGTAAATTTGTCGAGGATCTGGGCCCGGTAGGTGATGCGTCCGGTCGTCGCTCCGTCGTTGTAGCCCGTGAGGTCATTTGCAATCCCGGGCGTCGGCGCAGAAGGATCGATCCCGCCGCCGATCAGCTTGCCATCCTGACCCCGCGTGATCAGCTCGTCAGAAATCCGGAACTGGAGCGCCGTGCTGCCATCGTTGACCGCCGGGTCCAGCGTGAAATTGCCCGAGGCCACGGCCCCGGTGAAATTCTGCGAGACGGTGTAGTTGGCCGCTGTCCAGCCGAGGGCGGTCAGCGTGAACGTATTTCCGTTGATCTGCAGCGTCGGCACGAAGCTCGCGTCGAACCGCAGACCGTCGAGCATCAAATCGTCAATCGTCAAGTGGTCAAAGGCAAAGTAGTCGGAGACCTGAAAATCCAGCGTGTATTCGAGCAGGTCGCCGGGGGTGTGACCTGGAGCCCCCACGTCCGTGATCGTGCTGAAACCTTTCTGGATGACGAGAGGCGATGTTTCCAAGTTGCTGTGTTCGGGCGTGGCATCGGGTGCAGCCGTGGCCAGCGCGGTCGTGAGGTCGGTCGGATCAAAGCCCGCATCAACCTTCAGGCCCACGATGCTACCCGGGTCGCGCGGATCGAGCGGTGTCCAAACCCCGTATCCATACGCCTGGTTGTCCACCAGATGGTCCGCCCCGCTGTTGGGGCTCAGGACCGCAGCGTCACCGGCGTCGATTGTCCCGCTCAGGTTGGAATCAAAGACCCGCGGAACGTAAAACTCGACGTCGATCCACGCGTCGGATGTCCCGCTTGTCCCGGTGATCGCTGAGTTGAACTCGATCGCCAGTTTGCCCCCGGTCGACGTTGTGGAGGGCAGGCTGCCAATCACGGTATAGGGATCGCTCGAAGCACTGATCTGCTTGAATTGGATCTCGTCGGGGAGATCGTCGAAAATGTGGAGGTTGCTCAGCGTCTGGCCGGCAGCAATGTCCACGTTGATCCGATACGTGCGGACGTAGTTTGGCCCTGTGGCGGTCTCGTTCTCCGGACCGTTGTAGCTCTTCGACAGCGTCGCCAGATCGACCCCAACCGTCGCCGTCGCTGAGTTTGGAATCCCGATGATGCTGGGGTCGGTCGCCGGATTGTCCAACGGATCGTTCCCAAACTGAAACCCTCCCAACGCCGTGATCTTCAGGGGGGTGTTCGCGTCCGCATGGTCGCTCAGGCTCAAGTTGAACGAAATCTCCGCGTTGGGCTGGTCCGGCGTGAAACTTCCAAAAGGCAGCTGCAAAACCAAGAGTTGGTCCCCGGATGTATAGGAACCGTTCAGCGTGGAGTAGTAAGGACTCGTCGGGTCCGACGTGCTCACAAAAACCTTCGCTCCCGTCGCGTCCACCGCATACGGATGCTCCACGCCCTTGCCGCCGTTCGCCACGTCATCGAGCGTCAGGAGCGTCTTCGTGACGTTACTCCCCAGATACGTCGGGTTTCCCGTCAGCGTGAACCCGTCATACTTGTCTCCCGGGTTGGCAATCCCGTCCGTGTCCCCGGCCTGGGGATTGCCCGGGTCCGCCGGATCCACCTGCCCGTCCGGCCCCGTCGCATCAATGAAAACATCCACCCAGGGCCCATACCCCGCGTCGGCTGCGTCCGCATTGTCGAAAGTCACCTTCACGTTCGCCGTCTCCCCGATCTTCACCTCCCCCGGCGCGTCCACCGTCACCGCCGGCGTCGCCGAAAATAAAATCCGGTCCTCCAGCTTCTGGAACTGGACCCCCCTCTTTGGAGACGATTTCTTGCGGGGCTTCTGGGAAGAATTGCGTAGTTTCATGCAAACGGTTGTCTTGTCAAGATGCTACTGGAACGCCTTTTTTCGCTCAACGCAAGTTTTGATTCAAAAAAAGACGCTTGCATCGGGTCGAATTTTCCGGCGAATTAATTGCCGACCGCAGGCGGCCCAGCCAGCCCCAGGCCAAACTGACCCTCAGAATCACGTCCATTCCCATGCAAAAAATCCTTCAGAAAACTAAACGACTCATTCCGGCGGCCGGTGCCATCACGATTCTGGTTGCATCGACAGGGTGCTATGAGACATTCAAGAAATCCTACACGGAGGACTCCCGTCTGGCCTCACGCATCGATGAGATCATGAAGGAAAACGAGGAGCGCGTGAAGTCGCTCCCGAACGACCGGTCCTCGGTCCCGACCGGAAACGTGAAGCCGGGCAAAGACGATGCATGGTGGGCTCCGGAAGTGGTCAGCAGCCTGCGTGATGGGGCGGACAAAAAAATCAGTTTGGAGGGGCTGTTCGTCAGCACGATCCGGCATTCGACCCAGATCAAGGTCTTCTCGGACATTCCGCTGATCCGGGAGACGGGGATCCAGGAAGCACGCGGCGAATTTGATACCGTGTCCTTTGTGGAGGGGATGTATGCGAGGACGAACGACCCGATCGGGAACATCCTGGACACGGGGTTCACGACCGGGCGATTTCTCCAGGACCAGGTGACGGCCGAGGCGGGCTTGAAGAAGAAGCTGGCCACCGGTGCCGAGGTAAGAGTTGCGCAGCAGGCCGGGGTGCTCAGCAACAACTCGGAGTTTCTGATCCCCAATCCACAGGGATCGGCCCGCCTGAAAGTCAGCGTGATCCAGCCGCTGCTGAAAGGGGCCGGCATCGCCTACAACCGCGCAATCATCGACATTGCGAAAATTGACTCCGACAGCGCCATGCTGGAGATGGTGCGGCAGGCGGAGTCCCACCTGCTGGAAGTCGCCCGCGCCTATTGGGCGCTCTACCTGGCCCGTGCGACCTATTTGCAGAAGCACCGCCTCTACGATCAGGCGGTGAAGGTGGCGGATGAGATCAAGGCCCGCAGCGAGGTGGATGCGGTCAAAGGTCAACTGGCCCGCGCCGACAGCGCCATGGCGGAGCGGCGCTCGGATCTCGTCCGGGCCGAACTCGCCATCGCCAACGCGCAGGACCGCATCCGCGCCCTGGTCAATTCGCCGGAGCTGGCTGAAGCCGGCGCACCGGAGCTGATCCCGTCGGACAATCCGATCATGAGGGAATACAAGGTGAACTACGAGCAGGCCGCAAAGCGGGCTCTCGCCCAGCGCCCCGAGGTTCTTCAGGCCTTCCAGCAGGTCCGCGCCGCCGCCGTTCGCGAAAAAATGCAGCGCAACGAGGTCCTGCCGGCCCTGAACGTGATTTTGGAAGGGTATGTGGCCGGGCTCGCAGCCAGCGGCAACTCGGGCGAGGCGTTCAGCAACCAGTTCGACCAGGGCGCCCCCGGGGCCGCGGCTGGATTCAATTTTGAATTCCCGATTGAAAACAACACGGCGGAGGCCCGCCACACCCGCCGCCTGATCGAGTTGCGCCAGCAGGTCAACCAGCTCCGGACGACGATCGAAACGACCCTCCTTGAGGTGAAGGTGACGGCCCGCGAGGTTCGCACCTCCTGGCGCGACTACGCCGCCAAGCTGGAGAGCATGAATGCCGCCCGGTCGGACCTCAGCCAGTTCCAGGCCCGCCGCGAGGTCGAAACGCCGCTGCCCGGCGAGCCCACGCAGGCTTCGGCCGTGAGCACCGAGGCGACAACGGCCTACCTCGACTCCCTGCTCAGCTCACAAAACCGCCTCACCATGGCCGAGGAGGAATTCGCCCGGACCGCCACAGCCTACCAACTCGCCGTCCTGAATTTTGAGCGCGCCCAGGGGAACCTGCTCAATTACGAGGACATCAGCATCGTCCGCACCAAGGATCCCAACAACAAAAAGCTCCCGCTCCTCAAGCTCCAAAAAGGGCAGAACGAGGCTAAAGGGGTGACGCCTTGAGGTGGAGGGCTGCCAGATTGGCCGCTGCGGGAGTGATCCTCACGCTCTCAGCCCGCGCCGCTGAGTTCACGAGCTACACGGAACCCAGCCGGAATATCGAGATTTCCTCGCCCGAGCCAGGCGTCGTCCAAGACGTCATTGCAAAGGAGGGCCAGATGGTCAAAGCCGGCGACGTGCTCGTCAAGCTCGACGCCCGCGTCATCGAGCGGGAAGTCGACATCGCCCGTGCGGAGCTCAAATACAAGGAAAGCCGCTTGGAAAAGCTTCAGAAGCTCCAGGATAAAAAATTTGCTTCAAGCAACGAGGTCGAGCGGGCGCAGAACGATGTGGATATCACGAAGCTGAAGCTGAGCCGGGCCGAGGCCCTGATTGACCGCCTCACCCTCAAGAGCCCGATCGACGGGATCGTCACCGAGATCCGCTTCGACGTCTCCGAGAGCGTCACCGGCGCGAATTCTCATGTCGCCACGGTCGTCCAGCTCTCGCCCATGCGCGTCCAGTTCAACCTGCCCACCGAGGAGGCCCGCAAACTCAAAGCCGGGGACTCGGTCGCGCTCCGATTCCCTGACATCCCCGCCACCCGCCAGGCCAAGGTCGAGTTCGTCTCCCCGGTCAGCACGGCGGTCGTCAATACCGTGCGCGTGACCATGGTCGTCTCGGATGACGACGGCCCGCTCACTGCGGGCATGAAGTGCGTTTACGAGGCCGGCGGGACATCCCCTCCCTCGGATTCCGGGAAAAATTGAACATTCCGAACCCGAAGCTTTCCAACCCCTTACCATTATGAGCGAAAAAAACCCGTCCAAGGACAACAACGAAACCCGTCAGCTCCGCGTGAAATACGATGAGAGCAAAGCCTCTTACGCCAGCCAGGCCCTCGTGCAGGCCTCAGCCGAAGAGGTCATCATCGACTTTTCCTCCGGGATCATCCAGGACCCGTCGGGCCAGGGCGGAGCCGTGATGCCAATCCACACCCGCATCGCGATGTCCCTTCCCGCCGCCCACCGACTGCTCGGCGCCCTCAACCAAACATTCCAGAAAAAAGCGGACAAGTCGGCGTAATCCCGCCGCACTGGCACCCACATCGGTGCCCCGCCAGCCCCTTGCGAGTCCAGCGTCGGACGAAGCGCGTTCCGCGCGAAGTGCCCTGCGCGGTGATTTCGTTCTGGACGATTCGGCGGGCTCTGGCTGACTCAACTTGTGAGCGACCCGATTGACGAAATCATGGCCCTCGGCCAGGCGGTCCCATCGCCGTCTGTGCAGGAGCGATCACTGGCCGCCCTTCGCAAGGCGGTTTCGGCGGACGCCGTCCTCCTTGTCCGCACAGGCGCGGAGATCGCGATCCTTGCCGCCGCTTCGCCGTCGATTGAGATTTCGGCGAATCTGGTGCGCACGGCGGCCCCGCTCATTGCCGCCGCCCCGCGCGACCGGTCGGTCACAAAGAAATTCACCTTCCGGGACCAACCCGTCCAGATGTTGGCCGTGCCGTGCGGCGATTCCTGCTGGCTGATGGTTTGGATCCGGGCAGAGGGGGAGGCTCTCGAGGCGGCCTCGCGGGTTATCCGGCTGGCAGCGGCGAGCGTGCCCGTCGGATCCCGGGAAACCCCGCCAACAGCCCAGGCGGCCGTCGAACTGGTCGCTTCCTTTCCGCTTCCGCGAAAGGCCCGGCTGGGAGCCTTTGCAGGAAAAGCCCGCGCGCTCCTCGGCTGCGAAGTGGTTTTTCTGGCGCGGCATACGCTGCGGGGATGGACGCTGCCCGCCTGCGATCCCTCTCCGCTCCCGGCTTCGCGGAGCGCTTTGCACGAAGCCCTGCTCCTGGCGCTTTCCCATTCCGGCCACGCTTCTGCCCCGGCATTCTTTCCATCCCCCGAGGCCCATCCGGCTTTGGAGGAAATCTGCCGAACGATCGAGTGCGCATCATGTGCCGTGATTCCGGCCGGGGAGGGTTGGGCGCTCCTGGCCGCATGGAAATCCGGGGAACCGCCTGCCGCTGAGGCCCTGTCGGCGGCCCTGTCGCCGATCACGCCGCTGCTGCCCTCGCTCTCCCGCCACTCACGAAGCCTGCACCAGCGCTGGCGCACGCTGCCTTTCGAGCGCCGTCGGCTCTGGGCCTTTGGTGCCGCCGCGCTGCTCATCCTGCTCGTTTTTCCGTTCCACCTCCGCGTCCACGCACCGGTCATCCTCGAGCCCTCGCTTCGCCGGTTCATCGCCGCCCCGTTCGATAGCATCCTCAAAAAAGTTCACGTCGAGGCCGGCACGATCGTTCAAAAAGGCACGCTCCTCGCCGAGTTGGACGGCAAAGAGGTCCGCGAACGCATCGCTGAGATCGAAGCCCAGGCCGCCGCCGCAAACCTGCAGAGTGCCTCCGATCTCGCCGGTTCCCGATTCGACGACTCCGCCCTCAGCGCACTCCAGGCCCAGCGCGCCGGCCACGAGCTCGAGGTCCTCCGCCAGCGCGAGAAGGATCTCCAAATCCTCTCCCCGATCTCCGGCGTTGTCATCCAGGGCGATCTGGAACGCGAGGAAGGAGCCGCTCTCAAGCTCGGCCGCTCGATCATGGAAGTCGCGCCCTTGGAAACCATGGTCGCCGAGGTCGCCCTCCGCGAGGAGGATGCCGCCTTTGTCCACCCCGGTCAAAAGGTCGTCGTCCGCCTCAATGCCCTCCCCTCCGGCGACGTCCGCGCCGTGATTAAAAAGGTCAACCCCCGCGCAGAGACCCGCGACGGGCGGAATATTTTTGTGGCCGAGGCGGAAATCCCGAACCCGGATGGCGAATTCCGGCCCGGCATGAAGGGCTCTGCGGTTGTGGTGGCCGACCGCCTCCCGCTCTTCTGGATCCTTTTCCGCAAGCCTTGGAACACGCTTCGCAGCTGGCTCTTCTGGTGAACCCCGTGGAAAATCCCGACGCCGCGATCCCGCAGCTTCCCGCGTTTCTGCACCAGCCCATGCGGCTCCGCACGGGCTGCCGCCTCGTCCTCCAGCAATTCCGCGGCGAACCCTCCTACATCCTCGAGGATACCCTCTCCGGCCAGTTCTTCCGCATCGGCCTCCGGGAGGAGAACCTCGTCCGCCGCCTCGACGGCTCCCGAACCGGCCTCGAAATCCTCGAAGCCATCGACCCGGAGGACACCGAAAACCTCAACCTTCGCGAGGTCCTTCAACTTCTCTCCATGCTGCGGGCCGCGGGGCTCCTGGATGGCTGCCCTCCGGATGAGGCGGCGTCCCCCTCACTTCTCCGGCGCGCAATTGCCAAAAACCCGCTCTTTTTGCGCATCCCGGTCGGTAACCCGGACCCGCTGCTCACCCGCGCCGAGCGATGGACGCGGTGGATTTTTCAGCCCTGGTTCGTCCTTCTGGCCTCCGCCGTGTTCCTCTGTGCTCTGCTCGCCATCGCGGGGGACTGGCAGCGGTTCTCCGACCGGGCCCAGTCGGTCCTCGCGGCGGACAACTGGCTCTGGCTCTTCGTCACCTTCCTCGGGCTGAAGCTCGTTCACGAGACCGGCCACGGGCTCGTCTGCAAGCACTTTGGCGGGCGCATCCCGGAGTTCGGGATCTACTTCATGTTCTTCACTCCGCTCACGTATGTGGATGCCACCTCGTCGTGGGCGTTCCCCTCCCGACAGATCCGGATGCTGGTGGCTGCCTCGGGGATGATCGCCGAGGTGTTCGTCGCCGCGCTCGCCGCCCTCGTCTGGGCTTCGACCGATACCGGCCTGCTCAACACGCTCGCCTACAACACAATTTTTTCCGCCACCGTCGTCACGCTCCTCTTCAACCTGAACCCCCTCCTCCGCTACGACGGATACTATTTTTTAAGCGACCTGACCGGCGTCCCGAACCTGTATGCGCGGGCCGGTGCGGCAGCTGCCGGATGGATCAAATGGCTCGTCTTTGGCACAAGACCCGAGGAGCCCGAGGAAGCTTGGATCGCCGCCTACGGGATCGCCTGCATGGTCTGGCGCGCCCTCCTCACGCTCAGCATCTGCGTCGGCGCTGTCGTCCTCCTCCAGGGCATCGGCATCCTCCTCGCCTTCCTCTACGTCGCCGGCATCTCGCTTCCCCACCTGAAAAAATTGGGTGCGGGCTCCCTGCCGCGCGGACGGGCGGTGATCCGCCCGGCCATCGTCCTCGGCCTGATCCTCCTGATCCTCTGCCTGCCGGTTCGGCAGACAATCACGGCCCCGGCTGTTGTCCAGGCAGCCGACCTCACCTCGATCCGCGTGGAGTGCCCCGGCTTTCTTCGCGAACTCTTTGTCGCACCCGGGGATGCTGTCGAGAGCGGCGCGCTACTGGCCCGGCTGGAAAACCCGGAGGAAGTTGCGAAGATGCGGACCGTGCGGACGATGGCGGGTATCGCGGAGGTCGAGGCCCACCATGCCCGCCTGGACCGCAAACCCCAGGTCGAAGCCAAAAAACTCGAGGAGGTCCGCTCGCTTGAAGCCCAGGAGGCCGAACGCAGCGCCTACTGCAGCTCACTCGAAATCCGCGCGCCGCACGCCGGGATCGTCATCGGCCGCGAAATGTCCAACCTTCTCGGCTCGTTCCTGACCACCGGCTACGAGCTCTTCTCGATCGGCTCCGCCACGGATCGCGAAGTCCATATCCTCATCCCCGAGGAATACGCCCAGGTCATTCGCGGCAAACCCGGGGACACCGTTCGCGTCTTCCTCCGCAACCAAGGCCGCACACTCGATGCGACCCTCGTCCGCATCGAACCCCGCGCCAACCGGAAAATCCGTTTTCCGCAAGTTACCGCCAGCGCCGGTGGGCCGATCACCGTGCGCCGGCAGGAGCAGTCGGGCGACGAAACCCCGGGCGGCATGGAGATGGTCCAGCCCCACTTCATCGCCGTGGCCACCCTCGTCAATCCGCCCAACCTCCTCTCTGGAGAAACCTGCCTCGTCCGCCTCCAGTCCCAGAAATCCCGCGCCCTCGCCATTTATGTGTGGGACCAGTTCGAACGCCTCATCCGACGCTACGCCGGCCGCTCGGATCACGCCCAATCCTAGTGTAGTCCGCCCGGCCAGACAAATCTTCTGAACCAGAGGCTTGATGAAGCGGATTCATGCCGCTACGCTCGTTGGTTCTTATGGCAGTCACGACTGAAAAAGACCTCCCTGATCAATTCCGGGCGACATGGCTCAAAGCGATGAGCGCCATGCAGCTCAGGAACTACGGCTATGCCGTCCAGCTTCTGCAACCACTGCTCAAGGCCCACCCGGAGTTTCTCACGGCCCGCCAGCTCGCACGCAAGGCGGCGATTGCCAAAAGCTCGGGAAAAAAGAGCATGCTCAGCGGCCTCTCCAGCGCCTCGTTCAGCACGATGAAGGTGCAAGGCCTCCTCAAAAAGGACCCGGTGGCCGCCATGGATGCCGCTGAAAAAATCCTTGAGACCGATCCGTTCAGCCCCCAGGTCAACCAGCTCCTCCGCGAGGCGGCCATCGCCGCCAAGCTGCCTGAAGTGGCGGCTTTCGCGCTCGAAACCATCATTGAGGGCAATCCGCGCGACACCAAGACGATGCACGAGCTCGCCCGGCACCACATGGAGCACGGGGATCCGCACAAAGCCGTCGAGGTCTATGGGAAGATCACCGAGATTACCCCGAATGATCTCGCAGCAATCAAGGGAGGCAAAGATGCTTCGGCCGCGACCTCAATGCAGCAGGGGGGATGGGAGCGGGAGGACTCGACCTACCGCGACCTCATCAAAGACAAGGAGCAAGCGGTCTCGCTTGAGCAGCAGTCCCGCGTGGTACGCAGCGACGAGATGATCGATTCGCTCCTTGCCGAGCTTCATCTCAAGGTCGAGGCCGACCCCTCCAGCGTTGACGCCGCGCGCAAGATCGCCGAACTCTACGAGCAAAAGGAGGATCTCGAGAGCGCGACGAACTGGTATAATTATGCTGCGGGGATCGCCGGAAATGCAGACCAAAGCCTCGTCCGCAAAGCTGCCGATCTCCACCTCAAGCAATTCGACATCGCCCTCAAGGCCCGCGAGGAGTTCATTGCCGCCAACCCGGGATCCGAAGAAGCCGCCCAATACGCCGGAGAAATCGAAACCATCAAGGCCCAGCGCGCCGAGATCCTCCTCGAGGAGGCCCACCGCCGGGTCGAGCGCAACCCGACCGACCTCCAGTTCCGATTCGAGCTGGGCGACATTTTTGTGAGCCTCCAGCGCTACCAGGAGGCGATCCCCGAGCTCCAGAAAGCGCGTCAGAACCCGAATGTGCGCATTCGCGCCATGAGCCTCCTCGGGCGGTGCTTCCTGGCCCGCGCGATGTATGACCTCTCGGCCAAGACATTTTCCGATGTGGTCGCCGAGCTTTCCGCGATGGACAGCATAAAGAAAGACGCTGTTTACCAGCTCGGCCTTGTTTACGAAAAGATGGGCGACATGGAAAAATCCATCGCCTGCATGAAGCAGATTTACGAGGTGGACTACGGATACCTCGACGTTGCAGCCCGCGTCGAAGGTTCCTACGGCGGATAAATCGCCTCGCCAGGGAGAGCCATCTGCATGCCCGCCCGGGTCGAGGTCGCCGGCCTGGCAACCACACTCCTATAGAATCCACAAACCAACCGGAAGCCGCCTGTCGCTACAGCATTTCCTGTTTGGTGAGCACGGACTCAACGATTTCGCGGGCATCCTTGCTCATGATATTTTCGCCTTCGGCGATGCAGGCGAACGCATAAGTTTTGACGCCCGTTTCGACGAAACCGACGAACCATCCGAGGTTGAAGTGCCCCTGGTCGTCGGTGCCGGAACCGGTTTTGCCATAGAGAGTGCCGCGGGGGGTGGTTTGCAGGCGCATCAAATCCTTGAGAACTGACGCGGACAGCTCAGAAACCGGGAGCTGGCCGGTGACGAGCTTGCGCATCCATGCCGCTTGTTCCAACGGCGAAATAAGGATTGTTTTCCGGCCCTTGGCGGGAAGCCAGAAGACATCGATCCCTGCGGAAATATTGCGGTCGCCATAGTCGAGCTTATCGATCCAGAACTGCATGCGTTCGCTGCCGATCTGGCGGGCCAGATTCTGGAAGGCGGGCACACAGGAGGCCTGGAAAGCCTGCTTCAATGTCAGGTCATGGTTCCAGGCCTCGATGGAACGCGCTTTCCCGTCCCACTTGTAGAAGTCCCGCCCGGGTGAGGTCAGGATGCCCAATTCGAGGCCGATGAGGGCATTTGCGATCTTGAAGGTCGAGCAGGGCGCGAGCTTTTCGATGACGGCATCGTCAGGATACGTCACCATCTCACCACCCGCACAATCCACGATCACCAGCCCGGCGGCCCGCCCCGCGAAGGCTCCGGTGATGACTTCCGAGGGAATGGTCAGAGCATGGGCGCAGGCGATGGAGGCCAGAAGGATAAGGAGAGTTTTCATGGATGGGTGGGACGGATCGCCTGATGGAACGCTACTCGGCTGGGGGAAGGAAAAACGACGAAAAAATTCAGCTCCTTGCTTCCTGATGTTCCGGGGCGTCATCGGGAAGTTTGGCGATTTTTTTGCATAGAGCCGGATCCCGGGGATCGCAGTGAATCCATGTGCAAAAATACTAAGCCTAAAAAAAGCGATTGGCCCCATTTTTCTGCAAATTCGACGCTGTGCTTTCCGGCTCGCTTAAACCCGACCTGCACAGCGAGACCAGACACGAATGCGGCGATGAACATGCTGGCGCCCACCGCCTCAGCGAGAGGAATGCAGAGCACCGGCAATGCAACGACACCGATTTGCAGGAACGATTTGGCAAGCCACTGCCTTTTTGCAGTCCCTGAGAGATGAGGGCGGCCTGAATTCCGGGGGATGGTTGACAAGCTCTCCGCTGGCGCGCAGAAATGAAGTGGTGGATGCCCCGGCGAGATACTGTCAATTTGGAAAGCGTTTTCTCGACGGCTTTTCGTGGATCGCGCCGGTGACCAACAATCGCCTCGGCGACGCCTTGAATATCGAGTTCGTGCACGAGCAACTCTTCACGATCGAAGGGGACAAGGTGATCGACAACGTGGGCTATAGCGAGAAGGGCAAACGCTTCAGCGAGGAGGAATTCGGGAAGACGATCCACACTCTGGAGGACCTTGCCGCGAATGGCTATTGGCTGGTCGGGAGGAAATTTCACCCCGAGGCGGCCAAGGAGGCCCTCACGGAGATCGAAGACGGGTATTACTATTCGTTTTTCAGCAATCAATGCCAGGACTGGGCGGATCGGCTGAAGCGGAAAATCGAGCGCATCGAAAAAGAGCGCGGGCTTCCGCCATTGGGCAAGGACGAAGACAGCAGCTGGAAAGAAAACAAGCCGACCGTGCCCGCTTCGGCGTTTCTTGGGCTGCTGGCCATCGCGCTCGGGCTCGGCGCGATTTTTGCCCCTGCGGTGGCGGCCCACCGTTCGGTTTGGGTTCTGGCGGCGTTTCTGGCCGTTTCCGGGATTTCAGATATCATTTATTCGTTCCACAGCCGGGCATGGAGCCAGATGCTGGGAACCATCTTTTTTGCGATCCTGAACATCGCGGCGGGAGCCGCCCTTTTTCTCGACACGCAGTTTGTCGCGAAGTGGGCCGGAGGGCTGTTTGGCATCGCGTTTGGAATCAACGGCCTGGCCCGGATCGTGGTGGCCTTGCGAAGCCGTCCGTTCTCTGACTACCTCGGCACTCTGCTCAGCGGGCTTGGAATGGCGGCGGCGGCTGTTCTCCTGTTCACCCGCACAGTCGGCGAACGGGACGCGATCTTCGGGTTGATCATCGGATTCAACCTGATCCTCGGAGGGTTCTCGACCCTCTGGCTGCGGTGGATGCACTTCCGCCATGCGACCTCCGCAAAGACCTGAGCGTTCCGGGCCTGGCAAAGTCCATCCGAGCCTAAGGAGGAACTTCTTATTGAGACTTTTGCAAGCTCTGGATGGGAGCGATGAGCCCGAAGGCGATTTGACGCGCGGTCCGGTCGGTGGCGATGAGGGTGGCGAGATCGGGGTGGTGGACGTGAGGACAGGCCTCCATGGTTCGCGCGACGATTTCCCAGATTTGCGGAAACTGGATCCGCCCATTGAGGAAGGCCTCGACGGCAACCTCATTCGCGGCGTTGAGGACAGCGGGAAGGGTTCCTCCGCGCGTTCCTGCTTCCAAGGCCAAGTCGAGGGCGGGGAAGTCCGCCCGGCGCGGGGCTTCAAAGTCGAGCCGCGCAAGGGCGGCGAAGTCCAGCGGTTGCAGGGAGTTCGGCACGCGTTCGGGCCAGGTCACCGCGTAGTGGATCGGGAAGCACATGTCCGACTGGCTGAGCTGCGCGAGCGTCGAGCCGTCGATGAATTCGACCATCGAGTGGATCACGCTTTGCGGGTGGATGACGACGTCCACGCGGTCCATCGCCACGCCAAACAGCCACTTGGCCTCAATCATTTCCAGCGCCTTGTTGAAGAGGGTCGCGGAGTCCACAGTGATCTTGCGCCCCATTTGCCAGGTCGGATGCCGAAGAGCCATCTCGGGCGTCACGGCCTGGAATTCCGAACGGGGCGTCTCACGGAACGGCCCTCCCGAACAGGTCAGGATCAGGCGGCGGATGGTGTCCGGCTCCCTCCCTTCGAGGCATTGAAAGATCGCATTGTGTTCGCTGTCCACGGGAAGAACCCGGACGCCGGATTCGCGGGCGGCCTGCATGACCTCCTCCCCGGCCATGACAAGGATTTCCTTGCTGGCGACGGCGATGTCCTTGCCTGCTCGGATCGCGGCGAGGGCGGGCTGGAGACCGTCCGTGCCGACAATCGCGATCAGCACGATGTCAGCCTCGGGCAGGGTGGCCAGCTCAATCAGCCGTTCCGCACCGCCCGGGCCATCGCTGAGGTGGCAGCGGGCGGAGGGAAACTCCTTTGCGGCCTCTGCGAGGGCGGCCGCATTCCTGTGGGCGGAAAGCCCGACGATCTCGACGCGGTCCGGGATGTCACGGGCCACCTTCAGGGCGCTTTGCCCGATGGATCCGCTCGCTCCAAGGATGACGACGCGCCGCCTTTTCATGAGATTCCGAGGATGAGCCGCATGTAGAAGAAGAGAAGCGGCGCTGTGAAGAGAAGGCTGTCGATGAGGTCGAGCGTGCCTCCGATTCCCGGAAGAAGGTGGCTGGAATCCTTGGTGTTCGCCCCGCGCTTCACGATGGACTCTGCAAGATCCCCAATCACTGCCGCAAAACCCAGGAGAAGCCCCAGAATCACGACGTCGTCAAAACGGAAGGCGGATAGCTTTTCCGCCATGAGCGCAAAGAGCCAGCAGGATGCGAGGAGCGAGGTTAGAAGCGCTCCGAAAAATCCCTCCCACGTCTTGTTGGGGCTGATGTGGGGAGCAAACGGATGGCGTCCGAACAGGCTTCCGAAAACGTAAGCGCCCATGTCGCTGAACTTTGTCACCATCACAAGGAACAGCACGTAATACTGGCCGGTCGCCTCCCCCCCGGGCCTTGGCGGGGTCAGGTAGATAATCTTCGTAATGAAGCTGAAAAGCCACGGGATATAGAGCAGCCCGAAAACCGTATAGCTCATCGCCCGCAGCGGATCCCGCGCCGCGCCCCGGAACATCTGCCTCGCAAAAATGACGATTAAAAAGAGGACCAAGACGACCAGTTCGAAATCGTAAGCGCTTTCCGGCCCGTGCTCTTTCATGAGCAGGAAGCCCCCGGCCAGCAGGATCGCCCCGCAAATCATGCCGGTCAGGGTAAAGACCCCGATCCCATCGCCCTCCAGCATCCGGTAATACTCCCAGAGCGCCACCATGGCCATGAAGGCCAGCAGGAGGAAAAACCCGACGTCATAGCCAGAAAAGATCGTTGCCAGCATGAGCACCCAAAGCCCCGCTGTGCTCGAAAGCCGGAGGAAAAACGTGAGCTGCTTGGCGGTCATGGTGCTCCCGAGAACCAATCAGACCAGCGCACGGCCCGCAATCCTCAATGCGACATCTTGCTCCATCCAGGTGTGATGCAAAATGGGGGCGGTTGGATACACAGGCCCTGAAGAGATGGCGTCTCCAACGTCCAGCGATGAACTCACCCAGTTTTTATCACGCCCTGCTTGCTGGGCTTGCGAACCCCGCGCTTGCGGCGCGGCGGGGTCCTCCTGTAAATCATTTCTGCCCATGAGCGCCGCCCAAATCGCCGAAGATATCCGCACCGTTGACAGAATGCTCAACCTCTGGCTCCCCAAGGAGTCCGCCAAGCCGGTCACGATCCATCGCGCCATGCGCTACAGCATTTTTGCGGGGGGCAAGCGGATGCGGCCGGTCCTGTGTCTTGCGGCCGCGCGCACGTGTGGGATCCGGCGGGACGCCGACGCCCTGCCGGCCGCGTGCGCGGTTGAGTGCATCCACACGTATTCACTGATCCA
>JBGSJQ010000062.1:0-13560 GCA_041741775.1 Terrimicrobiaceae bacterium
TGGCCTTTCCTGAGCTGGGGAAGCCCTGCGGCTGCGATTCCCTCCCTCGCCAATTCGCTCTCCAAGAGGACTGCGGCACCCAAGCGCTGCTGATCGCGAACCTGCGCCGCTGCGTGACTCTCCGACGATGCCCGCTTCATCCGATCTCCCAGTCGCTCCAAAAAATCTTCCGCACCAAATCTCCAGCCTCGTCGGATAGAGCTCATGAGCTCCTCGTCCTCTCCCTCCGACCGGCGTATCTCCAACCGGCGGGCAAACTCCCGCCGACCACGGCGGTCATCACGACGGATGCCGTGCTCACCCAGCAACCGATCCACCCGCAGCCACTCGGGCCTCTTGCGCGGGGAGCGCAAATACGCCGGATAGCTGCTCCATGGATAGCTTTCCAGCGCATCTTCGCTCTCCAAAATCCCGGCCCGCACAGGGTTGAGATGAACATAATCGCAGACCGTCCGCAGATAGAAATCGTCGGACTCATCCACCAACAGGGCCTTGTATCGTCCGGCAAAGAGATGTCCGCGCATCCGATGCTTCGCATTGAACCTCTGCGTGTAGGTTCCCAGCATCCATTTCATCCCCGCCACCAGATTGGCCTCCGGAGTCTCCACCACCAGGTGAAAATGATTGCGCATGAGACAAAACGCATGCACCTGCCAGCTTGTTTTCCCGCAGGCCTCCTCCAGCGTCGAAAGGAAACGTTCACGGTCCTCATCATCGAGATAAATATCCTCGCGACGATCTCCACGGTTGATCACATGGTAGATCGCTCCGCCGTATTCCACTCGCAGCGCCCTTGGCATTTGCCCACAGCACCAGAAGACTAAAAATATGTCAATATTAATGACTGACCCCTTCGAATATTAATGACTGACCCCTTCGAAGTTTTGCTCCGGCCCCGGCACCTAAAAAATAGGCCCCGCCTTTCCCAGCCGCTCCCTGCCATTGACATCTCCCGCCGCCGGTGATTGTTGTGGGCCAATGTCTGAAACTCCGGGTTTGATCGCCGCCGATGGGAAGCGGATTTCCCACAAGGATCTTGCCCGCGCGATGCGATTGAGCGTGTTCGCCGGCTCGCTCGGCATGCTCTGGATGTCGCTTTCCGTCGGCCTCCCGCTAACGATGTTCATGGAGGCGATGGGGGCCAGCGGCGTGATGATCGGCCTCCTTGCCACCGTCCGTCTGATGAGTATGACCGCCCAAATCGTGGGGGCGATCCTTTCCGAGCATGTGGGCTCGCGAAAAACCGTCTGGGCCGCGCTGGCCCTCACCCACCGGGCTCTTTGGATTGTGCCTGCGATCCTGGCTCTCATCTGGTCTCCCTCGCAGTGGTGGGTGCCGGTCGCCGTGGTTGTGGTTGTGGCCGGGAGCGATGTGCTTGGAAATGCCGCTGGCGCGCCGTGGATGAGCTGGATGACCGACCTCATCCCGGCGAAAACGAGCGGACGCTTCTGGGGCACCCGCCAGAGCATCGTCATGGCGGTTTCATTGGGCGGGCTCTGGCTGGCGGGGTTTATTCTGGATTCTTTTCAGGCCGGAAAGGGGGCCAGCCTGCTTGGGTTTGCGGTGGTCTTTGCTTTGGCAACCATCCTGGGGATGGCCGACATCCTTGTTCACTTGGGCGTTCACGAGCCACGCCAGAGTCCGGCAAACAAATCGGATTCTCAATGGGTGAGGCTGCTGGCTCCGTTGCAGAACCGGGATTTTCGTCAGCTCACGCTGGCGATCGGGATGTGGAGCATGGGGCTCTCGATGGTTGGCACGTTCGGAATTGTCTACCTAAAAAAAGATTTTTCACTCAGCTACTCGGAACTCGCCTCGCTCACGATTGCCGGCGCACTGGGGTCCGTGCTCGCCAGTTATTTTATCGGGAAGCTGATCGACCGTTTGGGGGCGCGCATCTCGGCTTCCCTCCTTTTCCTCACTGCGCCGCTGACGATGCTGGGGTATTTTTTCATCAATGCGGACCCGGTGCGCTGGGGAGGCTTCGAGGTCTCGCAGGTGACGCTTGTCATCTTTGCGGCCAGCATTCTTGGGGGCGCCCTGTTCTCCGGGATCGGACTCTGCCAGATCCGGCTCATCGGGGTCCTGTCGGATTCCACTGGGCGAACGATGTGGCTGGCCGTTCATTTTTGTCTCGTGGGGTTGCTTGCCGCGCTCGGGCCCTTCGTGGGCGGAGTTGTCATGGACTGGTTCGACGCGCATCCGTGGTCGGTCAGGATGCCTGGAGGGACTCCCTTCTCGTTTTACCATGCGCAGATCATTCTCTTCCTCGTCCTTGCGTGGGCGATGGCCCTCCCGCTGCTGCTGAACACCCGGACGCCGATTATCGAGATGCCGTTCAACTCAGCAGTCTCGGAAATCCTCCTTACCAACCCGCTGCAGGTCCTGAGGAATTTTTACAATATCAGCGTGATGACGACCGGGAGCACCAACCGGAAGAGGGTCACGGCTGCGAAGAAGCTTGGGGGAACCCGGAGCAAGCTCGCCGTTCCCGACCTCATCGAGAAGCTCGATGATCCGTCGCTGGAATTGCAGGAGGAGTCTATCGAGGCGCTTGGCACGATCGGTTCGCCGCTCGCCGTGGATACGCTCATCACCAAGCTGGA
This sequence comes from Terrimicrobiaceae bacterium, assembly GCA_041741775.1. Taxonomy (GTDB): domain Bacteria; phylum Verrucomicrobiota; class Verrucomicrobiia; order Chthoniobacterales; family Terrimicrobiaceae; genus QYQL01. The sequence continues at coordinate 2,607 of JBGSJQ010000062.1, forward strand.
TGATCCGGCCTGCCTGCTGGCACCACAAATTTGCCGGGCCCTGCGCCGGGCGGCCGACCCCCGCTCCGGCGATGCCCTCCTCCGCCACATGGAATCCCCGGACCGGGAAACGGTGATCGAAAGCGTACGGGCGCTCGGAGCCATCGGCGACCGCCGTGCGATCCCCCGTCTGCTGGACCTCATCCAAAACACCCGGGACAAAAAACTTGTGGCCATCTGCGGCGAAGCCCTTGCTGCGCTGGGGGAGCTCTCAGCCGCCTACCAGATCATCCCCCAGATGCGCGAGCTCGACAACAAGGCGCTCAAGCGTGCGCTCGCACTCGCAGCCGGCGACCTGCTCGGGGAAAAGGAACGCTTTTACAAATTGTTGATTCTGGACTCGCAGACCCAGGGAGCTGGGGCGACGAAGGCCCTGGATTCGCTGGCGCGCTTCGTCAAAAAGAATTTCCCCAAAGCCACCCGTCAACTGGAGACGATTGCGGCGCTGGACGCAGCCTATAACGACCGGCAAACCCCTCTCTGCGCTGAACTTCTCCAGCACCTCGGGCTCCACCTCATCCAGTTTATCCACCGCCTTCCGCTCACGCTTGACCCTGCCAGCGCGATGCTCAACCTCATGGAGCGCGATGGCAAGGCCGCTATCGGAATCTGGTATCTCAAGATCCTGAACGAGGAATGGATCGTCGCGGGACAGGACGCCCGGGATCCGGCGGACATTCTGCTCGGGATCCACCTCGTCGGCAGCATCACCTCTGCCGCCGCCACCAAGGAAAGCCTGACAAAGGAGGCTGGCTGAGGCTCGCGCCGGTGATCAATACGGTTTTCCGGATCGGGCTCATGAGGGGATTTGAGCTTGCGGGCTGGCCCGGCGTCAATCCCGCGTAAAAGGGGTCTAAAAGGGGTCGGTCATTCATTTCTTCACTTTTGAAAGGCTCTTCGCCAAAGATCGCCAGTGTCCCGCATGCAGGAGGGAAGCAGTTTCCTTCAGCGTCAGGGTGGTGCGCTTGCGCAGGGTGTTGGCGATACGCACCTTCATGGGGTGACCTTTCCTGAGCTGGGGAAGCCCTGCGCTGCGATTCCCTCCCTCGCCAATTCGCTCTCCAAAATCCCGGCCCGCACAGGGTTGAGATGAACCTAATCGCAGACCGTCCGCAGATAGAAATCGTCGGACTCATCCACCAACAGTGCCTTGGATCGTCCGGCAAAGAGATGTCCGCGCATCCGATGCTTCGCATTGAACCTCTGCGTGTAGGTTCCCAGCATCCATTTCATCCCCGCCACCAGATTGGCCTCCGGAGTTTCCACCACCAGGTGAAAATGATTGTCCATGAGACAAAACCCATGCACCTGCCAGCCTGTTTTTCCACACGCCTCCCCAAGCGTCGAAAGGAAACGCTCGCGGTCCGCATCATCAACAGGGCCCTCCTTGGCGAATGGAAGTGGCTGCCTCGCATAGATTCGAACTATGACAAAGTGATCCAGAATCACTTGTGCTACCGTTACACCACGAGGCAATTTAAGTTGTTTGAAATGAATGAAGTGCAGGATATTATTCATATATCCACAGGTCATTCGGAGCTTGGTATTTTTATCGGAAGCCTTTCTGGATGCAAGAGGAAACGCGGGAAAATACACCGCGCTTGCAAAGCGTTTGGCATGGAGCCAGACGCCTTGGCAAAGCGCTCAGCGGCCAATCCCGGGGTGCCAAAACCCGTTATCGATGGAGAGACCCAGGTGCGTTTGCGATCCCGGGAATGACATTTAGATTCCAAGCTCAATCGACGAGCCCACCTGCCGGAGTTGGAGGGTGTCGATAATTTTGTCCTGGGCGAGGGCGTTAGTGATGACGACGAGCCAGTTGCCTGGCTGGGTCCAGCCTTTATTCTTGAGGACATCCATGGCGCTGAGGATGGTTTCCTCGGGATTTTCGGAGAATTCCATGAGGAAGGGCTCTACGCCCCAGGGCAGGAGGAGTTGGCGGAAAATCGGCTCGATGTCGGTGAATGCGTATACCGGCACCCCGCGTGGGCGAAGGGCTCCGAGGATATAAGCAAGAAATCCGCTTCGGGTGAAAACGACGATGGCCGAATCGCCAAGGTCCTGAGCCAGGGTCGCTGCGGAGCGCAGCATTTTTGACTTGGGCTGGGCGAGTTGGATATCCCGGTTAAGTTCCCCGCTCACCGAGGGCTCGATGCTTTCGATGATATTTTTCATCACCTGCACGCTCTCCAGAGGGTAGGCTCCAACGGTGGTTTCCCCCGACAACATCACGGCGTCCGCCTTCTCGCGGACGGCATTGCTCACATCCGAAATTTCGGCCCGCGTGGGCATGGGCGAGGAGATCATGGTCTCCAGGAGGTGGGTGGCGATGATGACCGGTTTGCCGGCGGCCTGGCAGGCTGCGACGATCTCGGTCTGGACCAAAGGCAGTTTTTGATAGTCAATTTCGATGCCGAGGTCCCCGCGCGCCACCATGATCCCGTCCGACTCTTCAATAATCTCGATCATATTCCGCACCCCGGCCTGGTCTTCAATTTTGCTGATGATTTTCGCGGTGGATCCAAGGTTTTTGAGGTAGGTGCGCAGGGTGCGCACATCCTCCGCCTGGCGGACAAATGAGAGGGCCACAAAATCGATTCCGGCGCGCACTCCTGCCTGTAGGTCGTCCTCGTCTTTTTGGGTCAAGCAGGGAAGGTTCACAAAGACGCCTGGCAGGTTGATGTGCCTCTTCGATCCGATGGAGCCCGGGGTGAGTACCTCGCATCGGATGTGGGTCTCGGATTTTTCGATGACCTGCATCCGGATCAAACCACTGTCGATGAGAACCGTCGCCCCCAGTTCCAGGTCTGCAGGCAATCCCGGGTAGTTGACCGAAACAGCCGGCATGTCGCCCGTGGGGGCGACCCCTTCCACGTGGAACTCAAACCGCGCACCGGTCTGCACCTCAATCGGCTTTTCGACTTTCCCAGTCCGGATTTCCGGGCCTTTGACGTCCATCATGACCCCGACATGTCGGCCGACTTCGGAGGAGGCTTCGCGGATGAACCACATGGCGTCCTGCACCCATTGGTGGGAGGCGTGGGCCATGTTGAGGCGGAGGATATCCACGCCGGCAAGGATAAGTTTTGCGAGCATCTCTTTGGACTCGGTGGCGGGTCCAAGGGTGGCGATGATTTTTGTGTGGCGGAAATAGGCAGGCATGGGCTGGAATGGTCTTCAAAGATTGGCAAGCAGGAAGGGGGCCAGCCTGCCGGGCGTTCAGGAGGTTTTGCGCATGAGGGAGATAATCCGGTCTCCCTCTGCAAGCTGGATATGGTGTGCGGGGTGCTGAATGCTGCTTCCATCCAGACGACGCACCACAAGGACAATACAGCGGCCCTTTGCCGCATCGACGTAGGCGGAGAGCAGTTGGCCTTTCCATTTGCCCTCGATGAGGGTTTCCTCGATCCCGACCCCCAACTCCGCCAGATCGTTGTTGAGGAAACTGGCATCGTCTTCGAGAACGCCGATCAGGGAGGGCCGGGTGATCCGGTGGGCGATTTGCATCCCACCAGCCAGCGCCGGAAGAATGATGTCGTCCGCCCCGGCTTGGCGGAGTTTTTTCTCGGTGGCCGGATTTTCGGCGCGAGCGAGAATGCGTAGTGAGGGGCTCATGTTCCGCGCAGTGAGGGTGATGAACACGTTGACCATGTCGTTGGGCAGAACGGCTGCAAGATTCCTTGCTGTGAGGATTTTTGCCCTTGTCAGCACTTCCTCATCTCCGGCATCGCCGTCCAACGTCAGATAGCCCTGGCTTTCTGCGAGCTGGATCCGGTCCTCATCTTTGTCGAGAATGAGGAAGGGCGTCTCCGACTTGTGCAATTCCCGCGCGATGGTCTGGCCGATGCGGCCAAAGCCGCAGATGATTGTGTGGTGTTTGAGTTCGTCCATATTCTTGAATTTCCGGTGGTCTGAGACAGCTTTTTGGAATTCTTTTTCCGTGATGATTTTGACGATGGAGCCGATCACATAGACGGTGGCCACCGGGCCGGCAATGATGGTGAGGATTGTTGTAAAGCGCTCCATGGGAGTGTCCACGGGCTGAACCTCGCCGTAGCCCACCCCGAAGATGGTGATGAAGACCATGTAAATGGCATCGCTGAAATTCCACCCCTCCAGGCAGTAAATCGTGGTGGCCAGCGCGACAACCGCCGAGAAGATGCCGACCCCGACCAGAATCTGGACGGTGACGCGTTGAATATTTTTCCCTGGTGCCTTCCCTTGCACTGCTGCGATCTAGCGCAGAGAGACGGCGGAGTCACCGGAAATCGCACATTCGCCTCTATTTCCTCACCGCCGTCCGCCGCCGCGGAAGCCGCCATTGGTGAAGGTTCGCGGCCGACCATCGCTTGCAGCGGAGCTGAAAGAGGGAAGGGCAAAAAGCACTGCCAGGAGTCTTCGGGCGCGTTCATGCTCATACGGTAAGTTTCCCAAATCCCATCCGTGGCGGGGAATCCTCCGGCACTGTCTATGCGGCTGTTTGCGTGAAATAGACTCTCAAAATCAGGCGCCGGGCACCGCTTCGCACCCCACTGCAAAGGCTGATTTTCTAGTTGGCATGCGAGTTGCTTGTGCCGCGCTTATGAGCACCGGCCTGCTATCTGCCAAAACCACCGTTCGCATCCAACTCGACGCCGATCGCGAAATTGTCTCCGCGTGCGACGAGGTGTTCCGTCCGGAGCATCAAGAGGAGGCCCGGACGATGATTTTTGAATCAGAAATGCTCTCTGGCTACATGGAGGAGCTGGGCTCAATTCTACGTGAAGGACCAGCGCGGTTTGTTACGGTCACGGAATCCGAGCGGCAAACGTCGTTCCGCTTCGACAAGACAGGCACCCGGGCGATCGTCCTGACGCGGGCCCATCACGGGATCGGCAAACTTTATGGGGAAGCCGCGTGAGCTTCGAAAATGGATCGGCTTCACTCTCCCTGGACCAGCGCCTGTTTTCGGACCTGCACGAGCAGCCAGGGGTCGCCGGGGTCTGCCTCCAGTGCTACGGGCAGGTTCTAACCCACAACCTTCCATATTCCGACGAGCGGATCGGTGACATGGCCTCCCATGTCGAGCGGCTGTGCGTGAGCTACGAGAATGTGGGGCGCGGGATCTGGCAGATTCTCGCCGGATTCGATACCCACTGGCTGCTGATCCTATCCCACGAGCATCTCCGCCTGTCGGTCCTCCTGACTCCGGCTACCGACCCGTCCCCGATTTCCAGCCGTGGGACGCGCCTTCTCATGGAGGTGGCACCGCTCATCACTGCCAAGGAAGCTGTTGCGCCCATTGCTATCGTCCCCCCTTCTTCCAACGGCAGCGGAGAGGAGGGGCCATCCTGGAGCCGCCTCGAATTTGAACAGAAGTTGACCGCCCTCCTCGGGCGGGTAGCCGGACAGGATACGGCCCGGAAAATTATTTCACGCGAGCTGACACGGGCGGGAGCCGCTGCCGTGGATCCACTGCCGCTGGCCGATGCCCAAGGCATCGGTCTCGCGGTGCTCAATGCCATCCCGAACCGCGGCAAACGCCAGGCCCTTATCGAGGAATTTTTTAACCTGCTGAAACCATGAAACCACTGCCTCTGCTTATCGCCGCTGTTGCCCTGGCCCTGATCGCGCCGCTTCTTGCCCAAGAGCCCGGCTCTGCGGGCTCGCTCGAGTCCTACCTTCAAAAAAGCGAACAGAACCAGAGCCGGTTGCTGAAGGACAGCACGGAAATTCTCCGGCGATTGGGGGCCATTGAGCAGTCGGTTTCCCCATCGGCCAACACTCCCAAAAGCGACATGGAGAAGAGGCTGTCCGAGCTGGAAGCCCGCCTGACTGAGGCCCCCGCACCGGCCGCCGCTCCGCCAGCCGAGGCCACCGAGGCCCTCCAGCTCAATATCAACGTGGTTTGGATCGTCATCACCGCTGCCCTCGTGTTTTTCATGCAGGCGGGATTCTGCATGCTGGAACTCGGCCTGACCCGGGCGAAAAATGCGATCAACATCTGCATGAAAAACTTCCTCGATTTCAGCGTCGGGGCGGTTTGTTTTCTCCTGCTCGGATTTGCTCTGATGTTTGGCGTGACGAAGGGCGGATGGATTGGTGCCGGCCCATTCTGGCTGTCGAGCATCCCCGGGGACAGCTCGTTTTGGTCGTTCTGGCTGTTTCAGGTCGTCTTTTCCGGAACGGCGGCAACAATCATTTCCGGCGCAATGGCGGAGCGGACGAAATTTGTGGGCTATCTGGTCTTCACGGCGATCATGACCTCTCTCATCTACCCTATTGCCGGCCACTGGGCGTGGGGAAGTTTCGGGGGTGGATTCGGATATGGCGGTGACAAAGGCTGGCTGGAAGCCCTGGGGTATGCAGACTTTGCCGGTTCCAGCGTGGTGCACGGCATCGGCGGCGCGGCCGCCCTGGCGGGAATCCTGGTTGTCGGCCCTCGGATTGGACGCTTTCCGAAGGATGGCCAGGCGACCCTGATCCCCGGTCACAACCTTCCGCTCGCCGCGCTGGGAACATTTGTGCTTTGGTTTGGGTGGTATGGCTTCAACGCTGGCTCGACGCTGGTGGGGGATGCCAACATTGGCCGCATCGCCGTCAACACGACGATCGCGCCGGCAGCCGGAGCCATTGCGGGAATGCTTGCCATGTGGCTCCACCAGGGCCGCCCGGATCTCGGCATGACCCTCAACGGAGCGCTTGGCGGTCTTGTTGGGATCACGGCGAATTGCAACTGTGTCACTCCCGGCTCGGCGTTGATCATCGGCATTGTTGCGGGTGTGCTGGCCACGGGCGGAAGCCTTCTACTGGAGCGCATGCGGCTCGATGACGCCGTAGGGGCGGTGCCGGTGCATCTTCTCTGCGGGATCTGGGGTGTGCTCTGCGTGGCTCTCTTTAACGAGGCCGGATTCTCTCCCGCGCAACTCGGTGTCCAAGCCCTGGGGGGATTTGCCATCACCGGCTTCGCCTTCGTTGCCGCGTTCATCGCCTTCTTCCTGATCAACAAGATCATCGGGATTCGCGCCAGTGACGACGAGCAGGACCTCGGGCTCGATTTCACCGAGCACTCGGGGGCCGCCTACCCGGACTTCATGACCGGCGACCAAAAAATCTGATGCGGCGGATCATCGCGGGTCGTCATGGTGCCGCAGTTGGCTCATGCCCCGCGCGACATAGACGCCTCCGCTGGCGAGGGTAAAGACGCCGGCGAGGCCGATCGGGACAAGGTGGTAGGGAAGCTGGAGCATCACCCATGCCAGGGCGACCATCTGCGCGGCCGTGGCCACCTTCCCGACCCAGGATACCTTCACCTCAAATTTTTGATCCAAGTGGTAAAGGACGCCGCAGCCCACGAGAATCACGGCGTCGCGGGCGATCACCACGACCGGAAACCAAAGTGGAAACCCATACTTCCACGGGCTGAAGCTCAGCGTGATGATCGCGGTCAGCAGGAGCCCCTTGTCGGCGATGGGATCGAGGATCGCGCCCAGCCGGGAGCGCTGTCCCCAGCGCCGGGCGACCCAGCCATCCAAGCCATCAGTCAGCGAAGCGAGCAGAAACGTTCCGATCGCGGCCCAACGCTGCCACTCCAGCGGCGCTCCGGATTCCACCCCCTGCCCATAATACACGCAAAAGAGAACGAAGACCGGGATCAGGAGAATCCGCGAAATCGTGATCTTATTTGCCAGCGTCATTTCAAACCGTTGGGATCAGACTCCCCGCAGGAAAAACCAGCCGACGACCCCCCCGGCAAGGATCAGCAGGGCCGGGTTGATGTGTTTGGCGAACAGGATGCCGGTGACCGCAAGGCCGACCCCGCAGGTGATGGCGTTGAAGTGGAGGCTGTGCTCCGGATTAAAGCTTGCGGTTTTTCCAACCGCATAGACGCCGGCCAGCATGAGCCCGATCGTGACCGGAGCCATTCCGGCCTGCACAGAATCCCGCCAGGGGTTGTCTTTGAATGTGTCCCAGATGTGGCTGGCCGCGTAGGTGAGGAAGCTCGACGGCAGGTAGAAGGCGAGGAGGACAACGAGCATTCCGGCGACGCCCGCGGCCTTGTAGCCGATGAGGCCGACCATCGTCATGTTTGGTCCCGGAGCCATCTGCCCAAGGCTGAAGATGGTGGCAAAATCGGTGGCGGAGACCCACTGGTGCACGGTTACGGTTTCGTGCTCCATCTGCGGCAGGACCGCGCTCCCTCCGCCAACGGCCAGAAGCGACAGCAGACAAAAAACGTTGAGGAGGCTGACGAGCTCTTTCATGCGGAGGCCTTCGGTTTCCGGGGACGGCGGAGGATGACGGCAAACGGGGCTACAAGGAAGAGGACCACGGGGAGCGACACATGGAAGAGGCCGACCATCACAAATGTCAGGAGCAGAAAAACAAGGTCGAGCGGGTTGAGGAATTGCCTGGCCCCGATCTTGAGCGTGACCTGGAGCAGCAGCCCGACTGCCGCCGCTGCGATGCCGGCCAACGCCGCCGCCACATCCGGATTCCTGTGGAAGCGCTCGTAGAGAAGCCCGAGAATCACGAGAATCAGCGCGCCGGGAATCACCAGTCCGGCGGCCGCGGCGATCGCCCCCGCAGGCCCGCACAGCTTCCGCCCGGCAATGATCGCGACATTCACCGAGTTGAGTCCCGGCAGCGTCTGCCCGATCTCCAGAGCCGCGAGGAACTCGTCGGGCGTCATCCATTGTTTGTTCGTGACGATTTCATCGCGGAGGTAGGCGACAAGGCCTCCTCCGAAGCTGGTCACGCCGATGCGGAAAAAGGCGACAAAAAGCGCGGCGGGGGAGGGTTTGTTGGACATGGCTTGCTACTCGCTGACCGGGGCGGCGGCTCCGAGGCCATAGACGATCGCCGTTTTTGTGGTGCCCAGGCTCACCCAGTCAAACGCATCGAGCTGGAGGGTTTTGTAGAAGTCTTCGGCGCGTTTGAGGCTGTCCTTGTGCAGCTCGTTCTCACTCTCGAACCGGCACTGGAAGGCGAACTCCCCGCAGAAGGCCTGCTCGTATTTGCGGAGCCTCCAGACAGCGATCGTCGCTTTGCCGGTGAAGCCGCTGCCGAAGTGCAACTCGCCGACATCGACCTGCACCTCATCAACAGCCCGGTCGTTGACCAGTTGGATCGGCGCGTCGGTATCCGCCTCGACCTGTTTGAGCGCCGGGAACGCGCTGGCGAGATCGTGCACGGCCATGTTGAGGTTCTCGCGGGGCATCGCGAGCACGCAGTTGTGCGAGTAGATCGATCGCATCCCGCCGAGGCTTTCCTTGAGCGGGAGGAGCTCCTCTTTGAATTTGATGCGGGCCGCTCCACCGGGGGTGGCGGGATGCACATCCACCGCCGCCGCCGTGGAGAAGTCGGGGTGGCGGAACTTCATCGTGAGCTCGGGGATTCCCTGCGGCCAGCCATCTTTGTAGTGGGTGCGCAGGCGGACGATGAAATGGTTCCGGTAGAGTGCGAAATCGGACGTGTCGAAGAAGAGGACCTCTCGGACATTGCTCTGGAAGGCATTCTCCGACTCCCTGACCTTCACATCAAACTTCTTGGCCGTGTGCCGGACGATTTTCCAAAAATCCACAAAAGCCTGCGCGGTCTGGAAATGGCCGGCTTGGAGGATGATCTTGTATTCGTTGTAATGGATGCTGTCCTGCGGGGTATTCAGCACTTCGTGCGTATGCATGAAGCACAGATCTATCACAGGACCCCTGCCTTGTCATTGCCGGAAACATCGGTCATACCAACCCGCGATGAACGATGTCCACAGTGAGGAACTCGGCCCGCGCGAGGTCCGCCGGAATTTTGCCTGCCTTGTTTGGGTGGGCTCGGTCTTCGCGATGGGCTGGGCCGAGGTCGTCGCCGTCCTCCAGCCGCTCCTCGTCCACTACGGTGCGACAAACACCCAGATCGGCCTCGTGCAAGGCGTCCTCATCGCGACCCTGCCCGGCATGTTCCTCTCCCCCTGGATCACGCGCCGGTTCCGCCATAAAAAAATCTACCTCTACATCGCGGACACGCTCTACCTGCTGCCGGTGGGAATCGTGGGGGCGGCTGTCTGGGGCGGCGTCTCGACGGACGGCCAGGTCATGGTCGCCTTTATTGTCGCAATGATGTGCGCCGGTCAGGTGGCGGCCGGCTTCGGCGGCCTGCCGAACCAGGAGTTTTTTGCCGCGTGCATTCCGATGCGCCTGCGGGGGCGCCTGGCGGGTGTTTCAGCTGGCATCGGGGGTCTGCTGGGGATGGCCGGAGCGGGAATCGCGGCCTGGCTGCTCGGGATCCTTCCCTCCCCGCAGGGATTCGGGGCGCTGCTCGTGCTGGCCTGGATCCTTTGCCAGATCGCCGACACGGCGGTCCTCTTCGCGAAGGAGCCCGCCACGCCTGTCGAGCGCTCGCCCGCGCCCTGGGGAAAGTCGATGTGGCTCGCCTTCCTTCGCGATTCGAAATTTCTGCGCCTTACCCTTGTCATCTGCCTGCTTTCACCGCTTCTCGGCCAACTCGCGGTCTTCGCCAGCGTCTTCGCGTTCCGCGAGCTGAGGTTCGCACCTCAGATGGCTGCCTGGATTGCCATGTGCACGGCGGTTTCCCGCGTTGTCCTGAGCCCGGCTGCCGGATGGATCACCGACCGCTGGGGTGCGCGCAATTCGCTCCTCTTTTGGCCGGCACTCTCGGCTGCCGGATTTTTCCCTCTGGCCGCTTTCCCGGGGACGGCGACTGTCCTTGCAGCCACCGCCCTGGCCGCCGTGGCGTGGAGCGGGTTTTCCGGTGCCATGAACGCGCTTACGTGCGGGATCCCGAGGCCCGAGAACCGCGCCGGACATTTCACCCTGCTTGGTTTTTGTATGATCGCCACGAACTCCGCCGGCCCCGTCGCGGTGGGGTGGATGTTCGACCGGCTTTCGTATCGGCCGGGCTTTGTCATGCTGGGCCTCGCTGC
>JBGSJQ010000063.1:0-4832 GCA_041741775.1 Terrimicrobiaceae bacterium
CCAGCGCTGCCCGGGTCGGCCGCGAGCGCCGCGCCGCCAATCCCGCCCACACGGGCGAAGAGGATTACAACTGGTTCCTCTGTGTGCTTTTCCCAGCGGATCAGCTCCGGATCCTTCCCTACAACCGCGTGGTCGCCGACCTCAACGGCCGGAGCGCCGAGGCATTCCTTGCAGAGGTCCGCAAGCAATTCGCCGTCTCGGAGTCCGCGGAAGCGACGCCTTCCGCCCCGGGCCACGTCAGCATGTTCCTCGATGGCCGCTGGATCGGGCTCTCGTGGAAACCCGACGCGAATGCCGATCCGGTTTCCCGCCTGGATGTCAGCGTCCTTCAGGACCGCCTCCTCGCTCCGCTCCTCGGGATCGATGACCCGCGCACCAGCAAACGCATCGACTTCGTCGGAGGGATCCGCGGCACGAAGGAGCTCGAAGAACGGGTCCAAAGCGGGAAGGCCGCCGTCGCCTTCTCGATGTTCCCCGTGACCTGCGACCAACTCATGGCCATCGCCGACGCAGGCCAGATCATGCCCCCCAAGAGCACCTGGTTCGAACCAAAGCTCCGCTCTGGTCTCTTCATCCACACGTTCTAACCCAAAAAAGCGACGTTTCGGTCGCTCCTACCCCCCTCCCGCAACCAGTTACATTCTTATTGACATCCCACGCCATTTCGGCGAGTATTCATTTGTGAAAAAGGGCCTCCCATGTGATCGAATCAGCGCCGCTCCCGCGAGAGCTGCAGTGCGGCTCGTCGCAGGGTTTGCGCTGGCGTTTTCCTTCCTCATGGGCACTTCCCTGTCAAGCATGGCTGCCACGCGATACTGGCAGGGGGGCAGCAATACCGACTGGTCCAAAAAGCAGAATTGGTCGTCGAATGACGTGCCGGATGCCAACGAGACCGCGACGTTTGACGGCAATTTCATCGGATCCAACCAGCCGACTTTCGACAAAGACGACACTCTACAGGGGATTATTTTTGGGGCAGGCCTGTCAAAAAACGTGACGATCAGCGGCTCATCCACAATGACCCTGAACGGAGACGGATCCGGCATCGGATTGGATAATCAACAATCGGCCCAGACCATATCCATCACGTCCGCCGAAATCAAACTTAACAACGACCAGACCTGGCAGGGCTACACGATGAGCATCGGCGGGCCGGTCGTCACCAATGGAAAAACCCTCACGCTTGCCCCGAACTCCGGCTCGACTCTCACTCTCAGCGGAACGATTTCCGGAAGCGGCTCCATCGTGCAGAGCGGAGCCGGAACCAGTGTCTTGTCCGGCTCGAACACCTACACCGGCGTTACCACTCTAAACAATGGCGTGCTCTCGGTTTCTACTCTTGCAAACGGCGGCTCCAACAGCGGGATCGGCAGTGCTATATCCTCAGCTGCCAATCTCGTCTTCAACGGCGGCACGCTCCGCTACACCGGCTCCGGCTCCTCCAGTGACCGCCTCTTCACCCTCGGAACCGGCGGCGGGACAATAGAAGCTGTCGGCTCGGGCGCAGTGAATTTCACCAACACCGGCAGCCTCACAATTTCCGGTGCCGGAGCCCGAACGCTCAACCTCACCGGCACCAGCACGGCCACCAACAACCTCTCGGCCGATATCAGTGGGAACACCTCGGTCGTCAAAGACGGCACCGGCACCTGGCAGCTCTCCGGCGACAACACAATGAGCGGTACTGTCACCGTCAAAAACGGCCTGCTTCTCCTGAACTCGGATACCATCAATGGCGGAGTCCCTCCGACAGCCAGCTTGGTTGTTGGCGACGGGATCGGAGCGGCCAATTCTGCCATCGCACGAAACATGCAGGAAGGACAGGTCGGCAACACGTCCACCGTGACGGTTTACTCCGACGGCTGGTTTGACATCAACGCCGGAGCTTACCCGGACAAGGGTGGTGTCCCAGGCTACCGTGAGGAAACCGTCGGCCAGATCAACCTCTACGGCGGCCGCATCACCACCGGCAACCCCGGCAGCCTCAACATCGACGCCTCGCTCCCCGGAGCCGGCATCTCCAGCTTTGCCAACTCGCAGACGGCGCTCATTGATGCGACCGGCGGACTCGTGGACTTCAAAGGCCTCACCCGCACGGTTTATGTGGAAAACGGATCCCAGGTCACCGACCTTGAAATCCGCGGCCAGATTGCCAATGGCGGCGTGACCAAAACCGGTGCCGGCCGCCTCTCCTTCACCGGCACTGAAGCCAATACCTACACCGGCGCAACGACGGTCAACGGCGGCACCCTCGAGCTGGCAAAGTCCTCCGGGGTCAACTCGATCGCTGGCTCCGCAATCACCGTCAACTCCGGCGGCACGCTCCTGCTGGGGAACAGCAATCAAATCATCAATACCGCCAACCTCACTCTCAACAGCGGCATCCTCTCCACCGGCACCACGGTCGGCTACTCGGAAACCCTCGGCACCCTCACACTCTCGGGCACCTCCTCGATTGACCTCGGCACCGCCTCCCACCTGCTCCAGTTTGCCAACAGCTCCGCCCTCAGCGGTTCCTGGAGCGGACACCTCACGATCAACGGATGGACCGGCATCCCCGAGACCAGCGGCACCTCCGGAAAAATCTTCTTTGGCAACAACGTAAGCGGGCTGACCGCGGGCCAGCTTGCCATGATCAGCTTCAACGGCTTCGGGCCCGGAGCCATGCTGCTCACCACCGGTGAGCTCGTCCCGGTCGCGGTGCCTGAGGCCCAATCCATCCTCGCCGCGCTCCTCATCGCCGGAGCCATCGGCTACCGCGAACGGCGGACGCTGAAGGGGCTCTGGACCCAGCGATCTCTCCGCGCCGCCTGAAAAGTATCTGGAGCGTCCGCCTCGCGCAATGGCGGCAAAGATGCGTCGAATTCCGTTTGCATCTTGTCCCATGGGGAAAACAGCGGATTTTGTCTATGCTCCCCTTGACCGCTATGATTGAGTGGAGGGTTCTATGACTGACCTTGAACGCATTCGTCATTCGTGCGCCCACGTGCTGGCCACCGCGATTTTGAAGATTTGGCCCGACGCGCAATTTGCGGCAGGCCCACCGGTGGAGAACGGATTTTACTACGACGTGGAGCTCTCGCACCGGATCAGCCCGGAGGATTTTGAGCGCATCGAGGAGGAGATGAAGCGGGAGGTGAAGGCGAACCATGTCTTCGAGCGGGTGGAGGTCTCCCGCGAAGAGGCTTTGGGGCTGGCGGGGAGCGGGATGCTCGCCGCGCTCGGGCCGCGTGCCGAGGCTTCGAAGTTCAAGCTCGATATCCTGCAAAACATCCCGGATGGCGAAACGATCACCCTGTATCGCAATGGGGAGTTCACCGACCTCTGCGCGGGCCCGCACGTGATGCGGACCGGAAACATCGGGGCCTTCCGCCTCACCCACGTGGCGAGCGCGTATTACAAGGGCGACGAGAACAACCCCCAGCTCCAACGGATCTACGGGACGGCCTTCAAAAACAAGACCGAGCTGGAAGCCTATTTTGCGATGCTGGAGGAGGCGAAGAAGCGCGACCACCGGAAACTCGGCGCGGAAATGGGACTCTTCACGATCGACTCCGAATACACGGGGCCGGGCATGCCGCTCTGGCTGCCGAAGGGCACCGTGCTTGTCGAGGAGCTCGAGAAGCTGGCCAAAGAGACGGAATTCGCCGCAGGGTATGAGCGCGTCCGCACGCCCCACATCGCCCGCGAAAAAATGTATCTGACCTCCGGACACCTGCCGTATTACGAGGACTCGATGTTCCCGCCGATGGAGGTGAAGGAGGAGGGCGGCCTCTCCTGCGAGAAGTATTACCTCAAGGCGATGAACTGCCCGCATCACCACCGGATCTTCGCTGCCGAGCCGCGCAGCTACCGCGAACTTCCGCTCCGCCTTGCCGAATACGGCACCTGCTACCGCTACGAGCAGAGCGGCGAACTCTTCGGCCTCATGCGCGTGCGCTCGCTCAACATGAACGACGCCCACATCTATTGCTCGGAGGACCAGTTTGCCGACGAATTCCGCGCCGTCAATGACATGTATCTGAAATATTTCGGGATCTTCGGTCTCGATAAATACCAGATGCGATTCAGCACCCACGACCCCGCCAATCTCGGCAAAAAATATGTCAACGAGCCGGAGCTCTGGCTCAAGACGGAAGAAATGGTTCGTGACGTGCTCACCCGCAGTGGAATCAACTTCATCGAAGTCGCCGATGAGGCCGCCTTCTACGGACCAAAAATCGATGTCCAGGTCTGGAGTGCCATCGGCCGCGAGTTCACGATCGCCACGAACCAGGTGGACTTCGCCGTCCCCGCGAAATTCGGCCTCCTCTACCGCGACAAGGACAACACAGAAAAGACGCCGCTCTGCATCCACCGCGCCCCGCTGGGCACCCACGAGCGGTTCATCGGCTTTCTCATCGAACACTTCGCCGGGAACTTCCCCCTCTGGCTCGCTCCCGAACAGGTCCGCCTGATCACGATCGGCGACGAACCCGAAGTCATCGAATTTGCCACCACCCTCAATGCCGAGCTCCGCTCACACGGAATCCGCTCCGCAGTGGATCCCTCAAACGACAAAATGCAGGGCAAAATCCAAAAGGCCGAGCTCCAGAAAGTCCACACGATGCTCGTCATCGGCAAGCGCGACATCTCCCAGGGCGTGGTCAGCGTCCGGGTCCACGGAAAGGGCAACCTCGGAGCCAAGCCGCGCGACGAGGCGGTGGCCGACATCCTCTCCGCCGTCCGCGAACGCCGCCGGGAGGCATAATACCAACTCTTTGATCAGTTTGGATCATTGCCAGGATGCCAGTGCCACGTGGCATTGGCATCCTGCCGATGCGTTGATTGCC
>JBGSJQ010000064.1:0-3940 GCA_041741775.1 Terrimicrobiaceae bacterium
TCGCTACGCTCCGGCCTCCTCCGAGACTGCATTTATGCGGGAGTCAACTCGAATATGGGCCTCCGAATGAGAATTCCACTTTTGCTCCGTCTCAGTTCACTTTTGCTCCGGCCCCGACAACAAATTTGGAAGCAGCATCGAACAAGCGTGAACTCGGTGTCGGATGCGGAGATCTCCAAGCACCGCCCCTGCAACGGAAATACCGTTCCCGGGTGCGGGGGGCAGGCGCTGCCGGCGGCAGCGGAAGCAGCTCAGGCCGGGACTATCGATTTATTATTGGTGTCGGCAGGAAGCCGATGCCACATGGCATTGGCTTCCTGCCAATGATCCAAACAAATCCAAGAGTTGGTATGAGATATCCCCGGCACTCTCCCAACTCTCCCCGGGGTTCTACAGAAAGAGGTCTTGCATTAGGCAACCACTTGGTTTGAAATCCGAATCGATGAAACGTATTTTTATTATTTCCAGCGCTGCTGCCCTCGGGGTGGCTTTTATCGGATGTGATCAGGTCGGTCAGGACACGCAAACTGCTGTTGAAAAGACCGGAGACGCCGTCGAGAAAGTGGCTGAGGACACCCAAGCCGTTGCAGAAACCGCAGGGAAAGATGTTCAGGAAACCGCCTCAACCGCAGCTGAAGATGTCCAGAAAACCGCGGCCACGGTCGCGGAAGACACCCAAACCACAGCAGCCAAAGCCGCTGGTGATGTTCAGCAAGCAATCCAAGCAACAGGTGACGCCGTCAACGATGTGGCGGAAGGCGTTTCCAAGGATACTGGAGCAAGTGTTGATGCAGTGGGGCACGGAGTCAAAGATGCAGGCGAAGACGTTCAGAAACGCGCCGAATAATTCCTCATCAGTTTAACCAATCCCAAAGGCCCGGAACGATCCCTCTGTAGGGGAATCTTCCGGGCCTTCCATTGTTTAGCATCGGGCTGAACACGCAAGGAAATGGCTCTGCCAAGAAATCCCCCGCCCCGCACTTCCTGTTTGTCGCGGTGAGGGAAATGCGATTTAGTCCTCTTCATGATTTCGGGATGCAAGGTTCTTGACCATCCGCTGGCGATGTGGAATGTGGCTCGATTGCGGGACCGGACCACGGACACGGCCGGATTTCGAAGGGCGCTTCGCGTCCTTGCGCAACTGGTGGCAATTGAGGGACTGCGCTCGGCCGGCGTGCGGAGCACGGAGATTGAGACGCCTTTGGCCCGGTGCGAAGGTCACGAATTAGCCTTCCCGATCGTCGTGATTCCGATCCTACGTGCAGGTCTGGGGATGGCGGATGCGATTCTTGAGCTGATACCGGAGGCCGCCGTCGGACATGTGGGAATGTTTCGCGACGAGGCGACCTTCGAGCCGCAGAGCTACTACTTCAAAGTGCCACCTCTGGAGAACGCCGAGGTGCTGCTTGTGGATCCTATGCTGGCCACGGGGCAAAGTGCTGTGGACGCCGCCTCAAAGCTGAAAGCGGCTGGAGCGAAGAAGATCCGCCTCCTGGCGATCATCGGCGCCATGCCGGGCTTGGAACGCTTTGCAGGTGCCCATCCAGAGATCCCGGTGTTCCTTGCGGCACTGGACCAGGAGCTGAACTCCAAAGCTTACATCGTGCCCGGCCTCGGCGATGCAGGCGACCGCTATTTCGGAACCTGATTCCGAACCCTGCTGATTCTC
Source organism: Terrimicrobiaceae bacterium (assembly GCA_041741775.1). Lineage (GTDB taxonomy): Bacteria > Verrucomicrobiota > Verrucomicrobiia > Chthoniobacterales > Terrimicrobiaceae > QYQL01. The sequence goes on from JBGSJQ010000064.1 coordinate 1,670, forward strand.
AGAGCGGAGGCATCAGGATCCGGACGGAGGGATCCTCCTGGCGTTTGGTGCTGAAGATGCGTGGGGGAGCCGAGGATCTAAGCTCGTATCCCTTGAGGGCAAACTCCGGATAAAACGAGTCGCTGGCCGGCTCGTAAACCAAATCTCCCGAGAACCCTCCGAGGAGCCGGTATTCGTAGTTGTTGTCAGAGCCAAGCTTCCCCGCCTCGCGGTCGGGGGCGAGTTTGGTCTGCTCGTTCATCATCACCAGCTTGGCTGTCTTCCATGGCTGGCCGGGCTGCCGCACCCAGCCCCACATCTTGTAATCCCGCTTATACATGCGGCGGCCGATAAAATAATCGCCAGGCTGCTCGGCCTGAATGGCAGCATTCATCGCCGCCCGGTCCGGTGCGCCAGAATCCACGGTCTCGCATCCTCCCAGAGCAAAGACGGCCAGCAGGGTCACCAAAGCGGGTTTCACCGCCCGACAAAGAAATGGAGTCGCCATTGGAGTCATCAGATCTCGATGTGATTCAAAAAGGGCTGCAGCCAGCGGGCAAGAGAATCTTCGGACTCAATCAGCGCCTCACCAGGAACCTCAAAAACATACCAATGTTCCGTGTGGGATACGGACTCTCCCGGCGCGAGGATCGCCAGCGGGCTCAAAGATTCGATCTCCAGCATTTCGCTATTCGTGAAGGTCTCAAAATTGCATCCACCGTCCGGGTATTCCCATCCGGACACATGCTCGAAGGTTTTGATAAAGAGTGAATTTCCGATCAGGTAAGCCACCCACTTTTCCCGGTGGGCAAGGCCAAGCTTTGTGGGCTCAAACCCCTCGCTCTGCGTGAGAGTGAAAAACCGGCGACCGAAATGCCACCGGGGGTCGGACATGTCCGTGTAGGGCCAGAGAACGAGCCCTCGATTGGGAAGAAGATCTCTCGGGTGCTCCCCAAGTGACGGCTGGGGGATGATCTCCATCCCGCCCGGCTGCATGACACTCAAGGCCCAGGAAGCCAGCTGAACCGACTCATTCCCGTCATTGCGCACCGTGTGCCGCACCAGAACCTGGGAGCCATTCCCCGTCATCCGGATCCCGATCGTTTTGTGAAACTGCCCTCCGCAGGATTGCAGTGAGGAAATTTCGATCTCGCCGGCATGCTCGTTCACAGTGAATTCCACCGGATGGTTGTCGAAGTGGTAGGATCGGACATCGTCTTCCGGCGCGATCCAAAGCCGATGGCCTCCACGAAGAAGAAATTCCTCCTCGCCACTCCCGCCAAGTTGCTCAGGAAAATTTTTAAAAACATTTTCACCAGCTGTGCGGCGATAGGAGAGGACGCGCGGTCCCACGTCGAGAGTGACGATGAGCTCAGCGTGGTCGTTGGCGATGAGGAGATTGCGGTCCCAGCCGGCGTGGGGGATGGTTTCGTAGTTCATGGGATGGAGTCAAGGATTGCGGGGTTATTGCGGAGGAAGTCGGTCAGGCGGTTGATGGCTTTCAGGGTTTGTGGGCTAATGTGGTGTTCCATGCCCTCGACGTCGTGCTGGATCGTGACATCATCCACGCCCAAGAGCGAGAGAAACTCGGTGAGAAGTCCGTGCCGAATAGCAATTTGTTGGGCGACCGACCGGCCGGAGGCGGTCAGGATGAGCCCACGGTATTTTTCGTACTCGATCAGTCCCTCGGCATCCATCCGCTGGACCATGTTGGTGACGCTGGCCTGGGAGATCCCGAGGAGTGCAGCGATATCCACGACACGGGCATAACCTTTTGTGTCGATGAGTTCGAGAATCCTCTCCAGATAATCTTCGATCGCTGCGGTGGTTCCCGAGGCCGAAGGCGCAGTTTTACCGGCCATCCCTACGGCTTACTCTCCGGCTGAGGAGGCTGTCAAGAGCGCTCCCCCAGACTGTCCGCTCCAGCCCGAAACCGTAATCGCAGCGCACCGCCCTCGGCCCTTCCGGATCGCGTGGCATCCACAGGCAACTTGCAAGAGGGTGGAAACAGCAAAAGCCTCACCAAGGCTCGCTTTGGGGCTGATCCGTCGGGCCCCGGGAAATGATGCAGCGGTGACGTTTTCTTCAACACCATCTGCGGAGGGGGCGGTTCCAGATGCAAGCACCAGATCGGGAAGCTCGCATCTGGACAAATCAGCGCAGATTTTCCGCAGGCTTTCTTCCCTCCGGTCCGGCGACGCGCCCACCCCGGCCTGCACCTGGCGGAGGATGACATCGCCCGGGGAGGCCGGCCCAAGGAGCAATGCACAGCCCCCTTCCGCAAGAGTGGCG
>JBGSJQ010000065.1:0-9366 GCA_041741775.1 Terrimicrobiaceae bacterium
AAGGTGCCGCTGGCGAGGGCATAGCTGGAGGGGGTGTTGCTGGCCAGCAGGGAGTAAGTCAGGGCGTTGCCAACGGTGCCGGTGGTGGATTGGGCGGTGGTGACGACCGGCGCGGCGGTGACGGGCGGGGGCGGCAACGCGACTTGGCTGTAGCTGGAGGCGATGCGGACTTCGTCGATGGATTGGGCAGCAGCGCCGACCAGCTGAGTCTGGCCAATGGCGACCGAGGAGCCAATGGCACCACTCGGCACATAAAGGCCGCCGACGATCGGCTCAGCCAGGGGTGGAAGCGTTCCGGAGGGATAAATCCAGAGGCGTTGCTCATATTGCTCAGCGCCGTCGGTGGCGTTGTTGTTGGTGTCGGTGAGGGTGATTTTCGCGAGAAACAAATAGGAGGTGTTGGGTGCGAGAGAATTGGCGGGCGAGTTGTAGATAGAGCCGGGTCCAGAGAGCGAATACTTCCCGTTGCCGGTGGCGTTGGCGTAGATCGAGATCGGAATCGTCGTGCCATCGGCGCTGGCGAGGCTGAGGCGAATGCTGTTGTTTGCCGCGACGCTGCTGCCAGTGCGGTAGTTGAAGCTGATCCAAAACGTGCGGCTGCCGTTGGAAGGGGGATTAATGATCGCCTGCACGGTCGGGGTGAGCGTGGCTCGCAGCCCGCCACTGAAGGCGAGTTTGTTGCCCAAGCCCGGGATGCGACCGGCCTCGATATTGCCCGCGCTCAGGGCACCTCCGGTGGGGTAGAAGGGATCTTTGCTGTAGTTGCCCGAGACGCCATTTCCGGAACCGGGACGTCCGACCAGGCTCGTGGGGCTGAGGCTTTGGTTGAAGGGCTCGTAGAACTCGGCGGGTTGGTAAACGGAAGCGAGGCCGGTGACCTCGGCGCTGTATTCAGACTGGCTGACGGCGTTGAGGGCACGAATGCGGTAGTAATAACGCGTGCCATCGGAGACGGTGGAATCCGTGTAGGTGGTGGCGTTGGCGGCGGTGGTGGCGATTTGGCTGAAGCCTGAGCCGCTGGTGGTGCTGCGTTCGATGGCGTAGCCGGTCTCGTTGGCGGAGTTGTCGGCCCAGACCATCACGATGGCGGTGGGGCTGGTGCTGGTGATGTAGAATTCGGTGGGGTCGATCAACGGGGTAGTGCCGGCTACTGAGGCGGTGTAGGCTGAGTTGCTGATGCCGTTGACGGCGCGTGCCCGGTAGTAGAAACGAACGCCGTCGGTGAGGCCGGAGTCCACGTAGCCGGCGGCACTGGCTCCAAGGGTGGTCAGCAGGCTGAAGCCGGAGCCGCTGGAGGTGCTGCGTTCGACTTGATAGCCGGATTCGTTATGCGCGACATCGTTCCAGGTAAATTGAATCTCGGAGGTGGAGATCCCGAGTGCCGCCGGGTTGGTGGGGGCGAGCGGTGCCGAGGTAAGGGTGGTGCTGAGCGATGCGGTGGAGGAGTCGGCGGAGACCGAGTTGTCGCCGGAACGCACGGCGTGAACGCGGTAGGTATAGGTGACGCCGTCGAGCAGGCCCGTGTGGCTGTAAGTGGTGGTGTTGGCAGGCACCGTGACGAGGGGAGTCCACGTGAGGGCAGAGCCGATGCGGACCTCGATGGCGTAGCCGGTCTCGTCGGTGGCGTTGTCCACCCAACTCAGGTTGGCTTGGGTGTTGCCGACGAGGCTGGCGGAGAGGCCGGTGGGGGCGAGGGGCGGGGGCACGGTGCCAACGATGGCTCCGGTGAACTGCGTGCCGGTAAAGCTGGCCGAGGCGGCGACGGACGGGCTGCCGGAATTGATGAAGAAGCCGTAGTGCATCCGCGAGTCGAGCACGACGTCTGATTTGTATTCGAGCGTGCCGCTGGTGGGGTCCTTGTAGAAATCGACGGTGGCGAGCACCGTCCAGTCCCCCTCGCTGGTGGGGTTGGCGACGGTGGAGCGGTAGGCGGTGAAGACGGAGCCGACGCGCTTGAGCCGCAGCCAGCAGGGGACGATCCGGGTGCCAGCCGTGACGCGTTCATTGATCCAGTTGGGCGCTGCGCCGCTGGCATCCAGTCCGGAGGAGTAAACCTGTCCGGTGGGGTCAACGGTGATGAAGTCGGTGTGGGTGGATTCGTCGTCGGCGATCATCAGGCCGACCTGTCTCACACCGCTGGCGGCAGTGATGCGGGCGCGGACCTCGCCGTCGCCGTCGATCGTCTTATAAACGAAACGACGGCCAGCTCGGGTCAGGCTGGCGAAGTAGTTTTCCATGCCGATGCCACCGCCGGTGATGTCCCAGGTGTCGGCGCCGGAATTGTAGCTCTGGGAGCCGGCGACCGTGACCTGGCCGAAATTGCCGGCTTTCCAAGCGGTGGGCAGCCCGACGACGGCCTCCGGCCACTTGAGGCCGCCGAAGTTCGGCTGGGCGACGTTTTGATCGAGCACGGAGATTTTTTCGGTGTCGGCGAGCAGGCCGCTGGCGGAGGCCGTGAGGGTGACGAGTTGTTCGCCGGAAACATTCGTGCCGGTGACGGTAAACGTGGCACTGGTCTGGCCGGCCGGAATCGTAACGGTGGCAGGCACGGAGAGACCGGCGGGGCTGGCCGAGAGGTTGACCGTGAGCGGGGAGGCAGTGGACGCCTTCACGCGCACGACCGTGATATCGGTGGTGCCGCCGGTGTCGGTGACGGTGCGATTGTCGGTGGCCAGCACGAGGCGGGCGGTGGCGGCATTGGCTTTTTGCCAGGAGTAGATGGAGGCGACCTCTGGCGTGGTGGCGGCAGGGGGCGTGGTGGCGGCGGAGAAAAAGCGGTTGTTGGTGGCGTTCGCCGGAGCGGAGTCGCCTTCGTAGAGGTAGCCGTTGGTGCCGTAGAACTGGTTGTCGGTGACATCCCAACCGGTGCAGGTGCCCTCGGTGATGTTGAAACCGGCCATGCTGGTGATGGCCTGGAAAATATTGCCGCGCACGGTCATGTCGAAGGTGCGGTCCATGGCCATGATGGCGGGCTTGGCCTCGGTATCCTCGGTTTTGAGGATGCGGTTGTAGGCGAAGATGAAGCCCTCGCTGACTCCTCCGAAAAAGGCGGTGCCCATGCCGGTGAGGACGTTGTTGTTGTAGAAAACATTGCGCGGGCCGTTGGGCCCGTGGACCAAGGACCGGGCCGCATCGGAGCCGTAGGAGGTGATGCCGCGCGTGCTGCCGCTACCGTCGCCGACGGTGGTGTTGAAAGTGTTGCCCTCGACGAGATTTTCGTGGGGAAAGCGGCCGTGGAGTTGTGGGGACTGGACGGATTTTCCGGTGAAGGTGCAGCCGCGCACGACGGTGCGATTGGCGATCTGGAAAATCGCCATGTGGCGCAGGTCGCTGGCCTGACAATTATCCATGATGGCGTCGGTGATGCCCGTGCACCAGCCGAGATAGGCCACGCCGCCGCCCTGCACGATGTTGATCCAAGTGCCGAGGAACTGGCTGTCGCGGACTTCGATCCGGGCGCAGAATTCCATCCGGAATGGCCAGTCCTTGGACTTCACCGTCTTGATGTTTTTGATCCAGGAATTGGCGGCGTATTGGAAGAGGATGGGCTCGATCGTGGCGGTGGAGGCGACGGTATCGATGGTGAGGTCCTGCACGCCGCTGTTTTCCAACATCGAAAGACGCCGAACCTGCGGGGATTCGTCCACGAAGTAGTCGTGGGTCAGCGTGCGGTCGATGGTGATGGTTTTGGCCCCGCTGTTGACGGCGGTGATCTTGGCAAAAAGCACGCGCCCCGTGTGCCAGAACGCGTCGGTGAAAACGACGTGGTTGTCGGGGTTGCTGGTCCGGTCGGACATCGTTTTGCCGGCACCGGAAAATTGGGGTGCAATGCGCATCCAATCGCCGACGGCGTATCCATAAGACACGGGATCCGCTTCCAACGTGATGGTGTTGCTGCCGCGGGGCAGGAACGTGGTGGCGGCAAGGTGGCCGTTGAAGCCTGGATACTTGGCCAGCGTAAAGAGTGCGCCGGTCTGGCCATTCTCGGTCTGGAGCTTGATGATGGTCGAGGCGGGGCCGTCGCCGTCGATCACGAGGTTGCTCTGGCTGAACACCAGCGGGGCCGAGAGGTAGTAGGTGCCGGCCGGGAAGTAGAGGATGGCCTTGTTGGCCGGATTGGCGTTGAGGTAGGTGCGCACGGCATCGGCCGCATCGGCGACGCTCAGGTTATCGCTGATGGTATCCGAGCCATTCGCACCGTAGGTGGTGACATTAAAGACGGTGTAACCCGCGCGGATGGTGGAGTTGTTGACGTCAGGGATGCCCCCGGTGACGCCCACGCCGGTGAAGTCGGGATAAACAATGCCGTCCGGCCCGACGACGTCAGCGTCCGTGAGACGCGAGGTTTCCCAGGGGTGGATCTTGTATTGGCTCGGCCAGGTCGTCAGGTCGGCGGCCTTCGATGTCGCCATCGCTCCAAACACGAGGACCAGCGCAAGGAGGACAACGCCAAGCAAGGCCGGGAAAATTCTGTTTAATGACTTGGGGATACGCACGGGGGGAAGCTGGGTGCTCGATTGTAGTTTCCATGAAATGTGTCCATCTTCCAAACCTTCAATTGTTAGACAGGTTAACCAAAAGTGGACTCATGCCCCCCACAGTGGACACGCCGCACTCGGCTCAGATGAACCTATAAACCGCAGATGAGCAGAGCATCAAAGCCTCGGCGGGTCCGGATCAATGCGACCCTCTGTCGTTTCGTATTTCATCTGTGCGAATCTTGTTAATCTGCGTCGAACTCTTCTGCCTTTTTTCAGGATGAAGGCATGGCGCGATAAATTATGGGTTAACCTATTTACCAATCCTTTCCTCGAAATGTATTCGCTGATGTGATATAACAGACATTCACAGTTTCCTCATGATTTTCCCCAAATCCCCGCTGATCTTCTGTGTCCTTGCCGGCACTTTCCTGATGCCCTCCGCCCGTGCCGCCGACACGATGTCGACCCCGGTCGAGGATACTTCTTCGATGCGATCGCAGATCCTGTTGAATGGGACCTGGCAATTTTCCGGCGGAGAGGGAGCCCCGGATGACATGCCTGCGGAAATCCGCGTGCCGGGGTCTTGGTCGGCGAACCCAAACAGTCCGATTGCCAGCGGCGTGACGGCACCAAATCTCGCGCAGGGAATTTACCAAAGGTCGGTGGAAATTCCGTCGGCATGGGCCGGGCGGCGGATCCTGTTGGATTTGCGTCGCGTGAGCACCCAGGCGGAGGTGAGTGTAAATGGCAAGTCCTGCGGCACGGTTGAGTGGCCCTACGGGCAGGTGGATATCACGAAGGCGGTGCAACCGGGCGCAGCGGCTTCGATCCAGATCACCGTCGATGCCAAAGCGCCCGAGGGCGAGAAATGGTCGCTGATGGGGTATGCGACGGAGGCCAAGACGGCGAGGACGCTGGATTCGCGGGGCCTCATCGGGGATGTGCTCCTCATTTCCGAGCCGGCCGGGCCGAGGATCACGGATGTTTTCGTCAAGCCATCGGTGCGGAAAAAGGCGCTCGACCTCTCCGTGGAGCTGGCGGACGCGATTCCCGGCGAATGGAAATTTACCGCCCGCATGCTCGACGAAAAGGGCAATGAGGAGAAAGTGATCGAGGCGACGGCCAACGTGGCCTCGTCGGGGGAGGCCGCCGTGGAACTCTCGCTCCCGTGGGAAAATCCCAGGCTCTGGGATTTGAACCAGCCGAATCTCTACACGCTCCTTCTCGAGGCGACGCCTCCCGGCGCGACAAAAATCGCCGATGCCTATCCCCAGACGTTTGGCTTCCGGGAATTCTGGATCGAGGGCCGCGACTTTGTGCTCAACGGGAAAAAAGTTCGGCTCCGCCCGCGCGGCGGCCATGGGGTGCCCTCGCATCCGGTCGAAATGAAAGCGTTCATCGACGCCTCACGGGATGCCGGATTCAATATTTCCCAAATCTGGCCCCAGGATGCCCTCGAGCCGGGCCAGTGGAACTTTTGGGAGCTATTTGCAGAGGAGGCCGGCAAGCAGGGTTGGGCGATCATCGGTGCGCTTCCATCCGTGAGTGAGCTTGGCCGCAACAAAGTGGATGGAGTGCCGATCTGGACGGCCAAGCCCGATGCCCGGACGGCGTGGGTCAAGGCGATGGACCGCGAGCTCAAACGCTACCGCAATTTCCCCTCGATCCTCATCTGGGGCAGCACCGGAAATCTCAACAACCACTTTGCCGATCAGGATCCGGCCTTCCTTGGCCAGAAAGAAAAGCTGCTCGGCTCTCCGCAGTGGCCGGAGACCGAGAAAATCGCGCAGGAGGCGATCGGGGACATCAAAAAGGCAGACCCTACGCGACCGGCATTCATCCATGCCGGCAGCCGCCTCGGCGACATCTTCACGGTCAACCATTACCTCAACCTGCTGCCGCTCCAGGAGCGCGAGGAGATGCTTTCCGAATACATGATCCACGGCGACGTTCCCTACATCGGAATCGAATTTGGCACACCTCTCAACACGACAATGAACCGTGGGCGCGCGGGATTCGGCCCCTCGCACGTCTCTGAGCCGTTTGCCACCGAGTATGCCTCAATCTACCTCGGCTCCAAAGCGTATGAACTCGAGCCCCGGTCCTATCGGCGCAACGTCCGCTTTGGCTTCACCGGCAAGGACTGGGGGGGCGACTGGAGTCAGATGCAGTGGGATCAAAGTTCCGGCGAACCTTTCCAGGAACTGCAGGCACTCTTTTACCGGAATACCTGGCGCAGTTGGCGGGCGGCAGGAGTCACCGGGGGAATGATCCCGTGGAATGATAACAACCAGACATTTCTCCTCCGAGACAAGGGCAAGGAGGTCTCCCTGCCTGAGCCCCCCGTCGGCCAGCGCGGGCCGCGTCCGACGTCGCTGAAAGGGAAAGAAGTCGAATATATGAAGCCCGAGGGCGGCTGGGTCGAAAAAGCCTCGGCAAAGGCTCTTCGTGAGGTCAATGGTCCGGAACTCGCCTTCATCGGCGGGCCTGAGGGCACGAGCGAAGATCCAGTGGCCTTCACGGCGAAAGACCATTCCTTCCGCACGGGCCAGCGCGTGGCGAAATCCGCCGTGTTGATCAACGACGCCCGGGACTCGATGCCCTTCTCCGTGGAGTGGTCGGTCACTTGCGAGGGCAAAGAAATTGCGACCGGGAAAGACGCGGGGTCCCTCGATCCGGCCACGAACCGGTTTGTCCCGATGGCATTTGACATGCCCGCAGCAATTGCCGGCGCCAAAGCCCCCGGTGAGATCCACCTCAAGGCGACGATCGGCGAAACGGAATTTACGGACACCTTCCCGTTCCACGTGTTTGCGCAGCCGAATGCCTCAGGAATTCCTCCTGTTGTCGTGTTCGATCCGAAGGGACAGACCTCGGCCATGCTCGCCGGCCTCGGGATCAAGTCTGTTCCGTGGGATGGGAAACCCTCCAATTCCCTGCTCGTGATCGGACGCGAGGCCCTCTCCCCGCCAAACAAGCTGCCGGCGCCGCTGCTGCCCTTTGTGGAAGCCGGTGGACGGGTGCTGATCTTTGCGCAGACTCCCAGCGTCCTTCGCGACGGGATGGGATTCCGGCTCGCCGAGTATGTCAGCCGCCGGGCGTTTCCTGTTTCTGCAAACCAAGCCGCGCTGGCCGGGCTGGATGCAGATGACTTCCGGGACTGGTCAACGGCAGGCACGCTGCGTGAAGCCAAGCCGGCTTATGATCCCGGAACCTATCCGGAATACGGCTGGCACTGGGGCAACCGTGGCTCCGTTTCCAGTGCAATGCCCGAGAAACCCCACCAGTCCGGCTGGCGGCCCATTCTCGAAGGAGAGTTCGATCTCGCCTACTCGCCGCTTATGGAACTCGACCGCGGCAAGGGACGCGCCATCCTTTGCACGCTGGATGTGGAAGATGCGTGGAAATCCGATCCGGCGGCGGCCCTCGCGGCCTGCAATTTGATTCGCTACGCCGCCACGGCCCCGCTCTCACCATCCCGCGCGACGGTCTTCATCGGCTCCGACGCGGACTTCCAGTTTCTCACCCGCGATCTCGGGGTCATCGCCCAAAAGGCCGCCACCCTCCCCTCCACCGGCGCTGGGCTCGCCATCGTCGGAGCTGAGGCCAAAGTTGCCCCGGTTCAGCTCGAGACCTACGCCCGTAACGGCGGCAACGTGCTGGTCCTCGCGCAGAAGACCGCTGGTAAACCCGGACTCGCCGGAGGCGATCTCATCCAGGGGAAATCCTTCCATGGCTCGGCAGAGGTGCCGACAGCCCCGGCCGCCAGGGGGCTTGGCGCCTCGGATATCCGGTTCCGCTCGGATCTGGATTGGACGGTTTTCAAGAAGTCGCCCGAGACCCAGGCCGACGGACTCCTTCAAATCCGCGACGTTGGACGCGGAACCATCGTGCAGGCGCAATTTGAGCCGCGCTGGTTCGACACCGAAAAGCTGCCGATGTTCCGCCTCACTCGGTGGCGGCACACCCGTGCCCTCTCCCAGCTCATCGCCAATCTCGGAGGCCAGTTCGCCGCCGACGCCACAACGCTTGCCCCCACCACGTCACGCATCAGCCTCGCTGGCCCGTGGAAGGTCAAAATAACAACGCCGCTTCCGAACACCACCTGGGAAAAGCCCCACACCGACCCGGGAATTTCCGCTGCAGCCCAAGCTGCCGTGAAGCCCGACTTCGACGACAAGGACTGGGAGACTTGGAACCTGCCCTCGTGGTATCCCCCGCTGGAAAAACAGAACGGCGAAGTGGTCTGGCGCAAGACCATCGAGATCCCTGCCGAGTGGGAGGGCAAGATTCTCCAGATCGGTGTGGCCCGCGTCAAAGCCTTCGACACCACGTATCTCAACGGCACCGAGATCGGCAAGACCGGCGCCTCCACCAAGGACGCCTGGAACCAGAGCCGCCGCTACCGCATCCCCGGACGAGTGGTGAAACCCGGACCCGCCGTGATCGCCATCCGCGAGTTCTCACCCGACTTCCAGGGCGGCATCCACGGACGCAAGGAGGAAATGTTCGTGCGCCCGGTGGCGGTGGACGCCAAGGCTGGCAGCCTCTACCATAGCGACTACCGCGAAGAATTTGATTTCGGCGACAACCCTTACCGCTATTATCGTTGGTAAGATCACCCTTTCCCGCACCAACAAACCAACAGACCAACAAACAAATCCAATGAAAAAAACAACCGTCACCCTCCTTGCGATCTCATGCCTTTCCGCATGGGCCGCCGATCCCGCAAACCTCTTCCCCGAAGGCGACTTCGAGTCCCCGGTGGAACTCACTGCTCCCTCGCCCAGCCCGATCACAGATGATCCGCTGTCGGCCCAGGAGGCCACCCTGTATATCGAACCCGGGGACTACAAAAACAAAAACCTCACGGTCTCCATCGAGA
>JBGSJQ010000066.1:0-3281 GCA_041741775.1 Terrimicrobiaceae bacterium
CCAGAGCTTGAAGAAGAAGTTGTGCTTCGCGTGGTGCGGGTAGGCGGGGCCAGCGAAGAGCGGGGCATTGTTATAAATGCTCCAGTTGGCGAAGCCGCCGTCTTGGCGGATTTCAAACCAGCCCGCACCGATGCCGCCGAGGGCCATGCCGGAACGAGGGAGCTGGGAGCGATGCATTGAGGTGTGGAGTGACATAGGGGCGGAAGCAAGAGACAGGGAGTGGCAATGATTTCACCACGGCAAGGGGTGGTCAACAATTCCTAAAAAAGTAATAGTATATTGCATAAGGGAACCTCTGTTTGAAGCGGTTCGGGTGGCGTTCCTCCGTGATGCCATATCCTGCGAGCGCCGCCGCCCCGGAGCCGCCTAACTGCGGGAGCAGGCGGAGACTGCACAGAGGGCAGCCCGACAGGGCGAGATGAGCGGGAGCGAGCGAGTCAACGCGGAACGACGAACAGGCACATGGCGTCTTCGTTTGTAGTTCCGCATTCATGCGGTGGCTTTTTCCTACGTGGACAGCGACCACCGAGCGCAGACGTGAGCCATGGGACATGACCCTCATCCATGGGTTTGGATGAGGGGGGCAGTTACGACCACAATTCGCGAACGATGTTTCGGAATAAGGACAGCGCGGACTGGCAGCCTTTTTGGTGCGAGCCCACGGGCTCCGGTCGGAACGTGTTCTGCATTTTTGAGCGGAACGTGACGCTGGAGTGCGCCCCGGAAGAAGCAGAGATTCAAATCTTTGCTGACAGCCTCTATCGACTGACAGTCAACGATACGATCTGCGGCTATGGACCTGCGAGGTTTCTTCCTTCCCACCCGGAGTATGACACGCATGACATCTCCAGCCTGCTACGGGCCGGGGAGAACACGATCCGGATCGAGGCCAACGCGGTTGGGGCACCCACTTACCAAGCGGTTCCGAGCCTCGGAGGCGTTGCCATTTGCGGCCATATCGGAGGCAGCATTTCGCTGGACATGGAGGATGGATGGCGCGTCCGGCGATCCTGGGCCTGGGACCCGGACAGCGAGCACTACAGCTTCGCGCAGGGGCCGGTGGAGGTTTGCGACACGCGGGAATTCAAGCAGGAGAAGGACATTTTGCTTCCCCCGGTCGCGGTGAAGGGTGGCGCTTGGGGGAAGCCGTCTGAGCGCAAACTGCGAGGGCCTTCTTTGTTGGTGCGATCGCCGGTCAGCATCGTGACAAGCTCGACCCTCAAAAGCGGTTTTTTCCGGGTCGGCTTCCGCTGCCCGATCGTGGCCGATGGCCGGCAGCCATTTTTCACGTATATTTTTTCACCGAGGGAGCAGGAGGCTGAGGCGGGGGTCTTCTGGGGACCGATTGGCATGCATGGGAAGTGGCTTGAACACTCGCCCTGCACGATCCGTGGAAACCGGGAAACGATCCGGCTGCCTCTCAAGGCCGGTTGGAACTTTGTTTTTGGCATTCCGGAAATACTGAAGCCCGCGTGGGCATGGCAGATGGAACTGCCTTCGGATCGCGAACTCCAGGTGCGCGGGCTGCCGGAGACAGCCAATCCGGCGGCGTTTTGCCTAGGCCCCCTGCTCGCGGCTGGGGAACTTCCAGAGCACCCTCCTGAGTGCGCAGAGGATCTCCCCGGCTTTCCGAGTTCCTGGCCGCCCGCCCGCGGTTTGCGCCGTCCGCCTTCCCCGGCGCGGGAATTGGCATGGGATATTCCAGACCAACCCCTCGTGCCGCCAAACTCGCCGTGGAGCCTGCCACTGGATTTTCCCGCAGACTGTGATGCGACCCTTGTCATGGACTTCGGGGACGAGTATCTGGGTCACGCCTTTGTTGAGGTGGAGGCCTCGCTGGGAACCGTGCTCGACATCGGGCACGACGAGCGGCTTCGGGACAATGGAACGCCCGACTACTTCCGGTGCAATCCGTTTTTAAACTCGGCCGACCGGTTCATTCTGCGCGGGGGACGCCAGCACATCGAGACGTTCCACGAGCGCGGGGGACGCTACCTTCAGATGACCCTCCGCGGGGCGCATGGACCGGTCCGGATCCATGCTGCGGGGATTCGTTCGTCGTGCGGCGACTACCCCCGCACGGGGAGGTTCACCTGCGGCGATGTGGACCTCGACTGGGCCTGGGGGGCTGGAGATCGGACGCTGAGAGCGAGCATGGCCGATGGCTGGATCGATCCCTGGCGGGAGCGCGGGCTCTACATCGGGGACGCGCTGGTGCAGGGCCATGCCACACGAAAGATCACCTCCGACTGGCGGCTCGATCCGTGGTGCTTGCGACTCTGGGCGCGGGCGCAGTTCGCCGATGGACAATTGCCCGACGTCGTTCCCTCGCATCCGCACCGGCCGCTCTGTGACTATACGCTGATCTGGATCATCGCCCTCAGAAATTATTGGGCCGCCAGCGGCGACGTCGAATTAGTTCGCGAACTTTGGCCGGTGATTCCTAAAATTTTTTCCAGCCCGGTTTGGAAGCCTGCCGATGGCGGGCTTTGGGAGGTGACGCCGGCTACGAAAATCTTTGTCGATTGGGGCGTGGTTCCCGAGGAGCGCCAAGGAGTCAATGCCACTCTCAACGCGTTCCGTTTCCGCGCCCTTGAGTGCTCGGCGGAGTTGTCAGAGGCTCTTGGCCTCCAGAGCGAAGCGGACGCTTATCGCCGGGAGGCAGCGGAGGTCGGCACCTCATTTCGCAGGATATTCTGGCAGGAAGGGCTTGGGCGGTTCTCCGCATCGAAGATTCAGGGTGAGAGCTTTCGCGGTCCGGCGCTGCATGCCAATGCTCTGGCCCTCGCCTTCGGGATGTGCGATGCTGGGCAAACCGATCCGGTGGCAGACTACCTCGCGGAGGGGCTTCGAATCGCTGACGCCTTTCCGCCCGGTCACTGCGAGATTTACTTCCTCTACTACGCGCTCGACGCGCTCTACCGGGCCGGGCGTGCGGCCGCCGCCGAAAATACCATGCGCGAATACTATGGCTTCATGCGCCAGCGGGGAGCCTGGACACTCTGGGAAACCCTTCGTGAAGGGGCACAGGGGAAAGACAGCCTTTGCCACGGATGGTCGAGCGGTGCTCTGGCGTATCTGAGCGAGCGAGTGCTGGGGGTGCGCCCATTGAAGCCCGGAGATCCCTCCCGCATGCTTGTCGCCCCCGAGTCCGAAACTCTCGACCATGCGGAGGGGGTCGTCCCACACCCCGCCGGGCCGATCACGGTCCGGTGGGCGGTTGAAAACGATGTCTTTCAGATCGAGGTCAACAAACCCGATGAAGTCGAAATCCTGATCCG
>JBGSJQ010000067.1:0-17770 GCA_041741775.1 Terrimicrobiaceae bacterium
CTATGCGCGGCGCCACGGACCCGCAAAGCCGCGACCAGCTCTTCCAGGCGGTGAAGCGGCTGCCCAGCGCGGAATCCCTCACCCAGGTGATCAAAGACCACGCCGCCATCCAGACCCAGATCAACTCGGCGCTCGGCGCCATGGCCGCCTCGCTCATCATCTTTGCGGCGATCATCTATTTCGGATCGATCCTCAACGGGGCGCTCATCGCCCTCGCCGAGCGCAAGCGCGAAATTGCGACCTTCCGAGTGCTCGGCTACACCCCGGGGGAAACCGGCGCTGTCTTTCTGCGCGAAAACCTGCTGACCACCCTGCCGGGGGCGGTGCTGGGAATTCCGGCCGGGATGCTCCTGAACATCGGGATGTGCTCCCAATACGCGAATGACGCCTTTCGCGTCCCTCCCTACCTCTCCCCTGGGTCGATGGTCTGGACGGTCCTGCTCTCGGCCCTCTTTGCGCTCACCGCACATGGAGTCGTCCACTCGTTAATTTTGCGCCTGCACTGGCAGGAGGCGCTCAGCATGAAAGAATAACCCGCACCACCATGAAAAAAATCCCTCGTCCCGTCTGGATCGCCGTCGGCCTCGCCGCCGCGGCGGCCGCCATCTATTTCGCCTCCCTCCCCTCGCCTGTCCCCGTGCGCACAGCGCCCGTCGAGCGCGGGCTGGCCAATTCGTATGTCGAGGAACGCGCGGTCACCTCGCTGCCCTCGATCTCGAAGATCACCATGCCCTTCCAGGGGCGCGTGCTCCCGATCACCAAGGACGATGGAACCCCGGTCAAAAAGGGCGAGCTCGTCGCGCACCTCGACCCGGTGGACCTCGACAACTGGCTGGAACAAAGCGAGCAGATCACCGAGTTCATGCGCCAGTCGGTGCTGGCTTCGGACGCCACAATCAAAAGCTCCCAGGACCACCTTTACTACGCCGAGTGGTGGGTCAATGCCCAGAAGGCCATGTATGAAAAGCAGACCATCGCCGAGAAAGGCCTCCGCGAAGCGATCCTCGACTACCAGGCCTCGCTGGATACCCACAACCGCGCGGTGCGCGAAGGGAAATCCACCAGCGCGATCCTCTCGCTCGCCAACCTTTTCCAGATCTACATGAACCGCCAGGTCCGCCTTGCGAAGCTGGAGAGCCCGGTGGACGGGATCGTGCTCAAGCGCTACTACTCAAACCCCCTCGTGCTCGACGCCGGAACGCTCCTCCTGGAAATCGGCGACCTCTCCGCCCTGCAGATCACCGCCGACATCCTCACCACCGAGGCGGCGGATATCCGCCCGGGAAACCGCGTCGATATTCTGGATTTCCCGCCAGGCCAGCTCCGGGGAACCGTCTCGCACATCAAGCACATGGGGTTCACAAAAACCTCGAGCCTCGGCATCGAGGAGCAGCGCATCCCCGTGGAAATCCAGTTCGGTGAAGGCGAGCTCGCCGCACTCAACAAAGCCGGAGTCCCGCTCGGCGTCGCCTGGCGCGCCCGCGTCCGAATTTTCACCGCCGAAAAATCCGACGCCCTCACGATCCCGGCCACAGCTCTCGTCCGAAATCCGGATGGAGGCTGGAGCGTCTTTGTCGTCGAAGGCGGGAAGGCCCGAAGCCGGAAGATCCGCACCGGCCTGACCAACCCCGACCGCGTGGAAGTCCTCGACGGCCTACCCGAGGCCGCCAACGTCATCCTCGCCCCGCCCGCCACCCTCCAAGACGGGGCCCCGGTCTCGCTCGAAGCGGCCTGAACCCGGCACAAAAATAATTTTGATCCCGGGCGGATGATATTTCGTGAGGAATTTCCGGCGATCTGCCAGCCTGAGTGCAGATGATCGCGACCAAAAAGAAAATGAACCTGGCGATGGCGACGGTTCTGGTTCTGGTGAACATGGTTGGCACGGGGATTTTCCTTCTGCCGGTCAGCATGGCGTCGGTGGGCAGCATCTCGATTATCGGGTGGGTGGTCGCCGGCGTGGGAGCGGGGGCGATCGGCCTGATGTTTGCCATGCTCGGCGCGATCAAGCCGGAGGCGGGAGGCCCGTATGCCTACGCCCGCGAGTCCCTGGGCCCGTATCTCGGCTTCCAGACGAACTACATCTACTGGTCAGCCAACCTCGTCGGTAACATTGCCGTGGCCACGACAGTCACGGGGTATTTCATGGAGCTTGTCCCTTCGCTGGGAGGCACCGGCCGCGAGGCGATGTTCACCATCGGGGTCGTCTGGCTCGCCACCATCATCAATATTGCCGGCCCGCGATGGGTCGGGCTCTTCACCGGATGGGCAACCGTCTTCGCTATGATCCCGCTTCTGGCCATCGCGTTCTTCGGATGGTTCTGGTTCAATCCGCAGACATTTCTGGGCAGCTGGAACCCGCACCATGAATCCAGCTGGGACGCCGTCTCGACCAGCGCGGCCTTTGCGCTCTGGGCGTTCATGGGCGTGGAGAGTGCCGCCGTCGCCTCGGACGTCATCGAAAACCCAAAGCGCAATGTCCCTCTAGCCACGATGATCGGTCTCGTCATCGCGGGCCTTCTCTACATCTCGACCTGCACGGTCCTCATGGGAATCATGCCGGCGGAGGAGCTCGCGAAATCCTCCGCGCCTTTCGCCGACGCCGCCAAGCAGGTCCTCGGCCCGGTCGGGGCCATCGTCATCGCGCTCTGCGCCATCTTCAAAGCCGGCTCGTCGCTGATCGGGTGGACGCTCACGATCAGCCAGTCCGCCGCGGCGGCCGCAAAGGACGGGCTTTTTCCGAAGCTCTTTGCCCGGATGGACTCAAGGGGGATTCCCCGCCTGAATTTTGTGATCACAGGGATCCTGATGTCGCTCATCGTCGTCCTGACGGCCTCCCCCACCCTCGCCAAGCAGTTCGACGAAATCATCGACATGGCGATCATCCTCACGATCCTCCCCTACATGTATTCCGGCGTCGCCTTTCTCAAGATCGGGGTCGAGGCGGGAACGAATCGCTGGCACCATTACCTCGTCGTCGGCATCGTCGCCGTGGTGAGCGTCTACTGCCTCTGGGTCGTCGCCGGCTCGGATGCCGACCTCACGCGCAGCGCCATGATCATCCTCTTCGCCAGCGTCCCCCTCTACCCGATGTTTGCCCGGGGGCTGAAGGACTGAGTTACAGGTTGTCCACAGTGACATGCGCCCCGACGGACGGAGCGGAATCCGCAGATACCGGAGCCCCGAAGAATCCATGACTTCCGGGGTCGATCCCTGGGGAGGTTGAGAGGTTCATGCCGCGCCGGATCAGCGGGGACCCATCGCGGAGCTTGTAGCCGGTGAGGGTCCGCAGCAGCCCGGGACGCCCGAGGGTTCCGCCGCTTCCCGGGGCCTCGAGCATCGGATCCTGGTCGATTGCCAAAATCTGTTCGCCCTGCCGTTCCTGGTCCCCTGCCGCACTCAGCCACTGCCCGAGGCTGTGATAGCGGATGCCGTCCCAGTCCACGCGGAACGCCGAACCGTCGGACCAGTAGGCGTTGTTACGGAAGCGGATTGCGTCCTGCTCCCCGGCGACCGAGACCAGTGTGCCGCCGCCGGATGTGTAGAAGAGGTTGTTCTGCACGGTCACGGATTTGGTGGGCGAGATGATCGTGATGGCACTGGGGGTGCTTCCGGGAGAAGCAAGAACGCCGAGGACGTGAAGGCTTGCCCGCAGGGGACTCATGACACGGCGGGGAAGCTTGTTCTCCACGGCCGTGAGGTAGATGGTGTTCTGGTAGATTTGCACGTCGCTGATCCGGTCGGCATCCTCATTGTTCCAGACATGGATCGCCCCGTATCCCTTGCGGCGGCAGTCGTTTTCGGAAATGTTGTAGCGGATGACGATGTTCTTCATCGCCTGCGGCGCGAAGGCATACTGCGCGAGAAGAAACCCGGCCGCGTCGTTGTCGTGGGAGTAGTTGTATTGCATCACGGAGTTCGTGACACCCCCGTCAAAATCGAAGCCGTCCCCGTCCACCCCGATTGTCCGGTTGCCATAGGACTCGTTGAACTGGAGAAGGATGTCGTTGGAATCCCACGCCCAGATGCCTGCGGCCCCGGAGAACTCCGTGCCGTTGTTGTGTGCCACGCACCGCTCAACGACGCCGCCATCCACCGAGGAAAAGGTAATTCCCGATCCGCCTTTCATCCCGTGGGCATGACTGTCTCTCACATGAATGCCCCGGTGCGCATAAATTCCGGGCCCCCAGGGACCCCATGTAAAGATCCCGGCGCGCCGGTTGTCGTGGGTGTTTACCCCGCTGATCACGACATCCGAGTATCCGACCTCTGTTTTCCATGCCCCGATGGAGATGCCGTATTTTCCGAACCCGGACACCTCGACGTTCTTGATGCGGACATGGGAGGCGCCGCGCTTGGCTGTGGAAAGGAGGACGATGCCACTCTGGGTGTTGATCAAATCCCCGTCCCCGACCACTTCCAGATCCGAGATGCGGATGCCACTGGCATTGAAAACCTCGATCCCGCGCCCGGTCCCTGCAGCGATCCGCGCCCGGCCGGCGGACTTCAGCCCATAGGTTCCCACGACAACCGGACGAGCGCCGTCTCCGCCGTCCGCCCGGTCGAACAGAACCGGCCCGTAAAAAGTTTTTCCTCCCTCGAACAACACGCGGTCGCCGGCGGAGAATTCCGTCCGGCTGACCTTCCTAGCCGAACGCCAGGCCTCCGCAGGCGAACGTCCGGACGCCGCATCATCGCCCGTTGTGCTCACGTAGTAGGTCGCCCCCTGAGCTGCCGTTACAGCAGCCAACAGGAAAAAAATGATCCGGCCTTTCCAATGTGGTCGCAAAAAAAACATGGGCGGGACCTTCTCACGGGTTCTGTAAAAAGATCAAGGCCAGAGGGAGAGGGGGGGCATTGAAACCGGGACCGCCTGGGAGCTTGATTCTTTTTTTGCGCCCTTTACTTCCAGGCGGGGAAGGTTTCGGCCAGCCCGCTGAGGATCATCTGGAGGGCGATGGCGGAGACGAGGATGCCGGCGAGGCGGGTGAGGACATTGATGCCGGTGGGGCCAAGGAGTTTTCCGACGGGAAGCGCCATTCGGAGCGAGCCGTAGGTGATGGCGGAGGCCACGACGATGATGACCAGCAGGGTGGCGTCGCTGGCCATCATGGAGGCCGGATAGCCGATGCCTTTGCTGGAAAAGACGATCACGCTGCTGATCGGCCCGGGGCCGGCGAGAAGCGGGGTGCCGAGCGGGACGATCCCCACGTCCCCGGGCGACGGGGCACTTCCGTCGTCGTCCTTCACCGGATCCAGCACCATCTTGAGCGCAATAATCAAAATGATCACACCGCCGGCAATCGTGAACGTCGCGATCTCGATGCCGAAGAGATACAGGATCGCCTTGCCCCCCGCCATGGCAAGCAGCAGAAGCACAAGCACGGTCAGCGAGGCCTTCCGGGCGACCGCGACACGCTGCGCCGTGCTCATTCCGTTTGTGCGGGCAAGAAACAGGGGGATTCCCTCCAGCGGATTGATCAAAACCACGATGGCGATCAGCGCCTTCAGGATTTCCGAGGTCTCCGGCATGGGTTGCAGACTAAACGCAGGATCGCCAGGTGACAAGCTTCCCCAAGTCCCCGCAGCTGGAGTCACCGCCAATCGGGATGACGTTCTGAAGAAAAAGAACCCCCTGAAGGGTTGCCCTCCAGCGCGGAAGCGGATATGCCTCCCTGCGGCCGTATGATTTCCATCACCATAGAAAACCTGGTCAAGAAGTTCGGCGAGGCTGTCGCGCTCAATGGCATCAACCTCCGCGTTGATCCCGGCGAGCTGTTTTTTTTGCTGGGGCCGAGCGGATGCGGAAAGACAACGCTGCTGAGGAACATCGCGGGATTTTATATCCCGGACTCCGGCCGGATCCTCTTCGGGCAGGAGGACGTGACGCGGCTTCCGCCCCACAAGAGGAATACCGGGATGATGTTCCAGAGCTACGCGCTGTGGCCGCACATGACAGTTGCCAAGAACGTGGCGTTCGGCTTGGAGGAGCGGAAGGTCAAGGGCGCGGAGATCAAGGAGCGCGTGGGCAATGCGCTGGAGTCCGTGCAGATGGCCCCGTATGCCGACCGGAAAATCGCCCAACTCTCGGGCGGACAGCAGCAGCGCGTGGCGCTCGCGAGGGCGCTGGTGATCCGTCCGCGCTGCCTCCTCCTCGATGAGCCGCTCTCGAATCTCGACGCCAAGCTGCGGCTGGAAATGCGCACGGAAATCCGGCGCGTCTGCAAGGAGTTCGGCCTCACCGCCATCTATGTGACCCACGACCAGAAGGAGGCGCTCTCGATCTCCGACCGCATGGCGATCCTCGAGGGGGGGAACATTGCTCAGACGGGAACGCCGGAGGATGTTTACCGCCGTCCGCGCTCGAAGGTCGTTGCCGACTTCATCGGCGAAACCAACTTCCTGCCCGGGCGCATCCGCTCGACTTCGAAGGGCGGGGCCGTCGTGGAGACCGAGGCGGGTGACGTGCTCGAGGGGATCGTCGGGGACCCGAACTGGCTGCCAAGCCCCGGCGAGGAGGCGACGTTGTCGATTCGCCCGGAAGCCTGGACGATCTCCGAAAAGCGCCCCGACAAAAACTTCCTTTCCGGCCGCATCGGCGAGGCGATCTACCTCGGGGAGGTTGCCCAATACCGGTTCGCCACGGCGCGGACCGAACTCAAGATTTTCGAGTTGAACCCGCGCCTGTCGGGTCGGACGTCCGATCGCGAGCTCTTTGCCGGGGCACAGGCGGATGATGTGGTCGTGCTCAGGAGGTAACCCCGTGAGCGAAGCCCGGTCCATTTCCCATTGCTGCGGGCCACGCCTGCAACCCGGACGGCACCTCGCTATCCGCGGTTCGATGGGCCTGCGCATGCTCGGGGTTCTGGCCGCCATGTCCGCCGTTGTCGCGCTGCCGTTCCTTCTCAAGCCCAAAGACAACCTTCTGGCACAAGCCCAGGATTCGCTCGTCATCATCTCCCCGCACAATGAGGCGATCCGCTACGAGTTCAGTCGCGCGTTTTCCGAGCACTACCACAAAAAAACCGGACGGACCGTTCGGATCGACTGGCGGCTTCCGGGTGGGACGAGCGAGATCGCGCGCTACTTGAAGGGCGAGTTTTATGCAGCCTTCGAGCGTGAGTGGCGGATGTCAGGCAACGACTGGACTCCCCAGGTGGCTGCTGCCTTCGACAGCCCCCGCGTCAAGCCCGCCGAGGCTCCGTCGCTGGACACGCCATCCCAAGCCGCCCGGCGCGCGTTCCTCCATTCCGAGCGCGGGATTGGCATCGATCTGTTCTTTGGAGGCGGGGCCTACGATTTCGAGCAGCAGGCGGCTGCAGGGCGACTGGTCCCGAGCGACGTGCTGCGGACCCATCCGGACTGGTTCCAGCCCGATGCCATCCCGCAGGAAGTCTCGGGAGAACAGTTTTATGACAAGGACGGCCGGTGGATCGGGGCCTGCCTGTCATCGTTCGGGATTTGCTACAACCCGGAGTCCCTCCGGCGACTCGGCATCGAGACGATCCCGGCCTCCTGGCGCGACCTGACGGATCCACGGCTTCTCAAGCAGGTCGCTCTCGCCGACCCGACAAAGAGCGGCTCGGCGGCGAAGGCTTTTGAAATGGTGATCCAGCAGCAGATGCAGGACATCGTCAATGAGGCTGGCTCGGAGGCCCCCGCCCTGCTGGCGGTCGGCTGGAAGCGTGGACTGGAAATCATCCAGGCCGCGTCGGCCAACGCCCGGTATTTCACCGACGCCGCCGGCAAGGTCCCGCTGGACGTTTCGCTTGGTGATGCCGCCATGGGCATGTGCATCGATTTTTACGGGCGCTTCCAAAGCGAGGCGGTCAAGGTGGGTGATACCCCCTCCCGGCTCCAATACTTCACCCCGGTGGGAGGGTCCTCTGTCGGCGTGGACCCGATCGGCCTGCTCCGGGGAGCCCCGAACCGCACGGTGGCGGAGGAATTCATCGCGTTCGTCCTCTCGATCGAGGGCCAGAAGCTTTGGAACTTCCGGGTCGGAACGCCAGGGGGACCGGTCAAATACGCCCTCCGGCGGCTGCCGGTCCGCAAAGAGCTTTATTCCGGGGAGTTCCGGGATTTCCGCTCGGACCCCGACGTCCAGCCTTACGAGGAGGCCAGGCAATTCACCTACCACGCGGCCTGGACCGCCCCTCTCTTCAAGACGATGAGCTTCATCATCCGGGTCATGTCCCTCGATGCGCATGACGAGCAGGCGCGGGCATGGAAGGCTCTCGCAGAGGCCGGGTTCCCGAGCGAGGCCTTGCGCACGTTTACGGATGTGTCGGCTGTCGATTACGAATCCGCTCTCAGCAAAATCAAGCCCGTGCTCGGCTCTGCCGACCGGATCAAAGAGGTCCGCCTCGCCCGCGAGCTCGGCGACCACTTCCGCAAGCAATACCTCGAGGCCGAACGCCTCGCAAAGGAGGGAAAATAACATGTCGTCCACCCTTTCCAAATTTGTCTTTCTGCTCACCGCCACGTTCTTTGCCCTCTTCTTCGTCTGGCCGATTACCCAGACCCTGCAGGGGGCGTTCCTGGGAGCCGATGGCAGGTTCACGCTCGACTACATCGCGGAGGTTTTTCGGAATCCCATCTACCTCGAGGGGCTTTGGAATTCGCTTCTCATGGGCGTCTGGAGCACGCTGCTGACCGCCTGCATCGCCCTCCCGCTGGCCGTCATCAGCGACCGCTACCTCTTCCCGGGCAAGTCCATTCTCGGGGCCATGATCCTGATCCCGATGATCCTCCCACCTTTCGTCGGAGCCATCGGCGTGAAGCAGATTCTCGGACAGCAGGGAGCCTTCAATGCGCTGCTGGAGGCCCTCGGCCTCATGGATCCCACTCACCCGGTGGACTGGCTCGGGGAAAGCCGCCTCTGGGGGGTCGTCATCATGAACGCCCTCCACCTTTACCCGATCCTCTACCTCAACGTCCTCGCCGCGCTGGCCAATGTCGATCCTGCCATGGAAGAGGCCGCCGAAAACCTCGGCTGCACCGGGTTCCGGAAATTCCGCAAAATCACCCTGCCGCTCATCATGCCCGGCCTCTTCGCCGGCGGGACGATCATCTTCATCTGGTCGTTCACCGAGCTTGGCGTCCCGCTCATGTTCGACTTCACCCGCGTCACGTCCGTCCAGATCTTTTATGGAATCAAGGATATCGGCGGGAACCCATTCCCTTTCGCGCTGGTGGCAGTCCTCCTGCTGAGCACGGTCCTCCTTTACGCCTCCGGGAAATTCCTCTTCGGACGTGACAGCCATGCCATGATGGCGAAGGCCACGAGCCAGGGCGGGCCGCGGCAGACTGGATGGTTTGGCGGGATCCTCTGCTGCGCGGTCTTCGGCTTCATCACGTTCCTTGCCGTCCTGCCGCACATCGGCGTGGTCCTCGTCGCCTTCTCAAAGGACTGGTATGCCACCATCCTTCCGACCGGTTGGACGCTCTCCCACTTTGAGGCCGCGCTCGGACACAACCTGACCCTGCCCTCGATCCAGAACAGCCTCAAATATGCCGGGCTCGCCACCCTTGTGGACCTCGTCCTCGGCGTCGCCATCGCGTATGTCGTCGTCCGCACGAAGCTCGCCGGACGCCAGATCCTCGATGCCATGTCGATGCTCCCGCTGGCCGTCCCCGGCCTCGTCCTGGCTTTCGGCTACCTCGCCATGACGCAGGAGGGCAAGCTGTTCTCCTTCATGAACCCGACGATCGATCCGCTGGCCATCCTGGTCATCGCGTATTCGGTGCGCCGGCTTCCGTATGTTGTGAGAAGCGCTGCGGCCGGATTCCAGCAGACGAGCGAAACCCTCGAAGAGGCCGCGCAGAACCTTGGCTGCCCGCCCTTGCGAGCCCTGCGGAAAATCACACTGCCCCTCATCGCCGCGAACCTCATGGCTGGCGGGCTCCTGGCCTTCTCCTTCGCCATGCTCGAAGTCAGCGACTCCCTGATCCTTGCACAAAAACAGCAGGACTTCCCGATCACCAAGGCCATCTACGAGCTCTACCAACTCCTCGGCGAAGGACGCTTTGTCGCCAGCGCCCTCGGCGTCTGGGCCATGGCGTTCCTCGCCGTCACGATCATCGGAGCCAGCCTGATCCTCGGCAAAAAACTCGGCGCCATCTTCCGGGTTTAGCGTTCGACGGACGACACGGAGGTCGTCCCTCCAGTTTTCGGTTGTCACGCGCTCGGCCGGCTCGCTCTCCTGAAAATCCTGTCAAAAACCGCCTGAGGCTTTGGGATTGTCATCAGGGGGGGTATGGCCAATTCTCTGCGCCTGTGTTTCTCGGATATTACGTTCACGATTTAAGCCCGTTCCTTCTGCAATTCGGCAACGGGATTGGGCTTCGCTGGTATGGGTTGGCCTACGTGGCGGCGTTTGTGGTCGCCTACTGGCTCTATGTCTGGCTTGCCAAGCGGGGGTATTCCGACCTGGCGCCTTCGGAGGTGGGCGATTTCATCACGGGGGTGGCGCTGTTCGGGGTGATCCTTGGCGGGCGGCTGGGCTACATGCTTTTCTACGATTGGGCGGCGTTCTCGGCGAACCCGCTGGTTATCTTTAAATTTTGGGACGGAGGGATGTCGAGCCACGGGGGGATGCTGGGCGTCGTGATCTTCACCTTCATCTACGCGCGACGTAAGAGGATGTCCTGGCTGAACATCGGCGACAACCTTGTGGTGACGGCCCCCATCGGGCTCTTCTTCGGCCGCTGTGCAAATTTCATCAATGGCGAGCTCTACGGCCGGGTCGCCAGCGTTCCGTGGGCGATGCAGTTCCCCAAGGAGCTTTACGATGCACCGCCCGAAACCGTCCAGCTCGCCCTCACTGAGGCCCAGACGATCAACCCGCGGTGGACAACCATCAGCGACATCGTCGAGAATGCCCGCCTCTCCCCCGCGCTCCGGGAGCAGCTTGCCGGAACGCTTTCTCCCCGGCACCCCTCACAGATCTACGAGGCCTTTCTTGAAGGGGCCGTGCTCTTCGCCATCCTCTGGTTCCTCCGCACCCGGCTGCGCGTTCCCAATGGCGTTCTCACCGGCACGTTCTTCATCGCCTATGCGATCCTCCGGATCATCGCCGAGATGTTCCGGGAGCCGGACGCCCCGCTCACACTTGCCCTCACCCGTGGCCAATTCCTCTCGCTCTTCCTCATCCTGCTCGGCACCGGATTCCTGATCCAAGCCTACCGGCGACCAAGCTGGCCTCCGAAGTTCCGATGAAGAAATCGACGCTCGCAGCCGTTGCCGCCGTCACTCTCGTAGCGTTCGCATTCTGGTTTTTCCGCGTGCCCTCGTTTTCCTCGAAGGCCGACCCCGCCAAATCCTATGCGCAGGCGCTGCAGAAATTTACTGCCCTCCAGCAGCGCGAATCCACCCTGCCCCTGCGCCCGGAGGGGCTCAGCCGACTCTTCACTCACGGAAAAAAAACCGACCGCGTCTTCGTGCTTCTTCACGGCCTCACCAATGCCCCGGAGCAATTCGTGCCGCTGGCAAAAATCCTCTTCGCCTCGGGAGCGAATGTCATCATCCCCCGCGCACGCTATGCCGGATATGCCGACCGCCTCAACAATGTCCAGGGCCTTCAGTCGGGACAGGACCTTTTGGATCAGGCCGCCGAGGGGCTCGACATCGCCGCCGGGCTGGGCGACCACGTGAGCCTCGTCGGGCTCTCAGGAAGCGGGGTCTCGGCCGCCTGGATGGCCCAAAACCGCGCAGGCATCGATACGGCCCTCATCATCTCCCCGTTCTTCAGCTACTACGGACACTCGCCCGCCTTCATCGATGCCATGGCAGCCATCCTCTCCCGCGTTCCGAATATCTACCAATGGTGGGACAGCGAGCTGAAGGACAAGATCCCCGGCCCGCCCTACGCCTACCCCAGGTTCGGCACCCGCTCGCTGGCGGATACGATCCAGCTCGCCCGCGCCCTGCGTCAGGAGATCGGCCCGCTCAAGGCCAAGAAGCTGGACATCCTGATCACCGGCACCGATATCGCAGCCAACAACGATCTCACCAAGGCGCTCGCTGCCGAGTGGGAAAAAGACAACCCCGGCCGAGTCAGCATCATGGAATTTCCCGCATCGGACGGCGTCCCGCACGATATGATCGACATCCACCAACCGGATGCCCGCATCGATCTGACCTACCCCGCCATCCTCGAGCGCCTGGGCGTCCCCGTTCCTTCCGCCCTTCCATAACGTGACTTTCCACCTGGCCCCCTACCCCATCAGCGCGGGCTTTTCCTTGGGCGTGGCGAGGATGCGGCGGGCGAGCCAGACGGCGAGCACGCTGGTGGCGAGAGCCTTGGCCCAGAGATTGGTCAGGGGAAATACGGGCCATCCGTAGTTCTCCGATCCAAGGAGAGCGGCCAGCAGCAGCATCCAGAATGCGATGTCCAGGCGGCGATAGACGAGCCCTTCGACAGCACCCCAGATCGCGACAAAAGCCCCGAGCATCACGTAGGAATTTGTCTCGGTGCGCGGGTTGAAAAGCATGAGGTAAATCGTTGAGAGGAACAGCACGAGGAAGGCGGCGCGGAGCGGGTCCTTTCCTTTGGCTGCCTTCCAGCAGAGCCCGAGGGTCGCGAGCCCTGCGAGGGCGCGGATTCCCAACTGCAGCGCGGAGGGCAGGTCGAGGCCGGCGACACGGAGCATGCCGGCAAAATCGCACCATGACTGGCCCTTGGGATTTCCCGCCTGGCCCAGATTGTGAACAAAGGCGCTATATTCTCCAGCTGCGTAGCCGGGATTGAAGTGGGCGATGGGGGCCACGGCCAGGACAATCAGGGAAACCAGCATCGGCAGGCGGAGGCGCGGGTAGATCACTGCGCAGACCAGGATTGGAGCCAGCGCGATCGGCTTGAGCACCAGGGTGATGGCCAGAAACACAGCGGCCAGCCACCAGCGTTCGCGGGCCAAGGCGAGAGCGGTCAGCAGAAACAGCGCAGCCAGCGGCATGTTCACCTGGCCATTCCGCGCACTCGCAAAGCTGGATGGCAACACCAGGATGGTGGCCAAAAGAAAAACGGCAGCCCGTTTTTCCGGCGCGAGCTGTTTGGCGGCCGCCCAGAGGGCAAATGCCAGCGAGGCCAGACAGGTCAGTCGCCAGAGCGGCTCACCAATGCGGTCGGGAAGGATTTCGAACGGGGTGTAAAGGACCGCGAACTGCGGAAGGTAGAGGTATCCGTTTCGCGAGCGATAGAGGGTTTTCGCCGACCACCAGTTATCGGTGGCGCGCTGGTATTCCAGCGTGGCCGAGCGGCCGGACGGATTCCAAGCCACAACCCCGGCAATGATCCCACCGTAAACCAGCCAGATCAGGAGCGCCAGACGCAGGCACCTCGCGGCTGGAATCCCACGCAGGAACTCCCAGAGCTCAGCCCATTTGTGACGCATCCACACGATGCGGAAGCCCGGCTACCAGCGGAAGTGTGCGAAGGCCCGGTTGGCCTGCGCCATCTTGTGCATGTCGTCACGCTTCTTGATGGCATTGCCCTGTCCGGCGGCGGCGTCTTTCAACTCGTAGGCGAGCGCATTTTCCATCGGAACGCCCTTGCGGTTGTTTGCGAAGTTGACGAGCCATCGCATGGCGAGGGCCAGCTGGCGGTCGGTGGGAACTTCCATCGGAACTTGATAAGTGGCACCACCAACGCGGCGGGACTTCACCTCAAGGCGGGGCTTCACATTCTCGATCGCCTTGTTCAGGGTCTCAAGAGGGTCGACCGTGTCGCTTCCCTCGCGGCTCTTGTCGATCGCCGTGTAAACGATGCGCTCGGCAATCGACTTCTTCCCGCGCCGCATCACGGCACTGATCAGGCGGGCAACGACCGGACTCGCGTAACGGGCGTCTTTTTTAACTTCTTTGTGGATGACTCGGCGTCTGCGGGACATAAATTTTTAAATTGCGAAATTCGAAATGTGGAAATGGTTACTTCTTCTTGCCTTTGGCGCCTTTGGCGTCTTCCTGTCCGGGCTTCGGACGCTTGGCACCATATTTCGAGCGGCCCCGACGGCGGCCATCCACCCCGAGGCTGTCGAGCGTGCCGCGCACAATGTGGTAGCGCACGCCCGGAAGGTCTTTCACGCGGCCGCCGCGCACGAGCACGATCGAGTGCTCCTGGAGGTTGTGGCCCTCGCCCGGAATGTAGGCGATCACTTCCTGTCCGTTCGTCAGGCGAACCTTGGCAACTTTGCGAAGCGCTGAGTTCGGCTTCTTGGGCGTGCGGGTCATCACCTGCACGCAAACGCCGCGGCGTTGCGGACAATTCACCAGGGCAGGCGATTTCGATTTGACGGTGGCTTGACGGCGTCCCTTGCGGACGAGTTGGTTGATCGTGGGCATTTGATAAATTCTTCGGTCCGCCGGAATCTCCCGGGAGGAAAGCCAAGACAACTTGTGCCAATAACAAACCACCCCAACGAATGGCGGGAGGTGAGAAACTAGAAGACCTGACGCCACGCGCAAGACAAAAATCGGAAAAATTCCAGAAACATAATGAGATTCATTCTCATTTTTTATTTGACGGGGAAAAGAAGGGTTGGCAAGGTGCGCGGCGATGAAGCGGAAGAGGCGCCAAGGGAAACCGTCCAGAGCCGACGACAACTTTGGCAGCGCGGTGGTTGTGGGCGCCCGCGCATCGGTTAGATTCTAAAAACAATCGTATGAACAAAACGCTTGGCGAAATTCATCATGACCGGGCACTTGAGATCGTCGCGATCTCGAGCAACTGCGCGAGAGCGGGGCGGCTGGCTGCGCTGGGATTTCTGCCCGGGTCCCGCGTGCGGGTATCGCGGATTGCGCCGTTGGGGGATCCGATTTCGATTGAGATGGCGGGGCAGGAGATCAGCGTGCGCCGAGCGGAAGCCGACCTCATCGAAGTGAAGGAGGTTGCCTGACATGACAGCGGCTATCAGGACACCAGCGAGGGCGGTGCGGATTGCGCTGCTTGGAAATCCGAACACGGGGAAATCGACTCTCTTCAACCGTCTGACCGGACTCCGCCAGCATATTGCGAACTATCCGGGGATCACCGTGGAAAAAAAGGTGGGGGCCATGGAGCTTGGGGGGAGGAAGATCGAGTTGGTGGATCTGCCGGGCACCTACAGCCTGGCGGCGGCGTCGCCCGATGAGCGTGTTGTGATGGACTCGCTCGGCGGGCGGGCGGGAAATGCGTCCCCGGATCTCATTGTCTGCGTGGTGGACGCCACGAACATCAAGCGCAACCTTTTACTGGTGTCGGAAGCCGCCGAGTTGGATATCCCGATGGTGGTGGTGTTGAACCAGTGGGATGCCGCCAAGCGGAACGGGCTTCGCATCGACACAACGCTTCTGGCCGACCGGCTCGGTGTTCCGGTGGTGACGACGGTTGCCAAGCGCGGCGACGGGTTGGATGACCTGAAAAAAGCGATCGTGCACTCGCTTGGCGAGCCGCGCCACATTCCCCGCATCCTCTGGCCTGAGTTTGTGGATGAGGCGCGGGATATTGTTCTCAACGGGCTCGCGCAGTGCGGGGTCGAGGCCACCGGCCCCGAGGCGCTTCGGATGATCTTCGATACGGACAGCGCGTTTGCCGACCGAGCCGGACACAAAGACCGCCTGCCCGGCATCCTGAAGGCCGCGCGGGAAAAAATACGGGAGCATGGTATGAACCCCGCCTCTGTGGAACCCGTGCTGCATTACCGCCACCTCGAGGCCCTGCTGGACGGGGTGATCAGCGGGGACGGCATGGTTGCGAGGACGCGCGACTCGGTGGACGCGCTGCTCTTGAACCGGTTCTGGGGCACGCTGATATTTTTCGGTGTGATGTATGTCGTGTTCCAGAGCCTTTACGCTTGGGCGGGGCCGATGATGGATTTGATCGCGGCGGGCACCGCGTGGGTGCAAAGTCTGATTTCGCCGCTTCTGGAGGGGACGCCGATGATTCAGAGCCTGATATCGGATGGCATCATTGCCGGGGTGGGAGGCGTCCTGGTTTTTCTGCCTCAGATCCTGCTGCTTTTCTTTTTTATCGCCCTGCTTGAGGACACCGGCTACCTCGCGCGGGCCGCCTTCCTGATGGACAAGCTCTTCGGCTGGTGCGGCCTGAATGGAAAAAGCTTCGTGCCGCTGCTCTCGGGGTTTGCCTGTGCGATTCCGGGCGTGATGGCCGCGCGCACGCTCGAGGACCCGAAGGCCCGGATCACGACGATCCTGATGACGCCGTTCATGAGTTGCTCCGCGCGGCTCCCGGTCTATGTGCTGCTCATCGGGGCATTTGTGGAGCCGACACACGGGCCGATCGTGGCCGGGTGGACGCTCTTTCTCATGCACTTCGTCGGGGCGGCGGTGGCCATGCCGCTGGCATGGATCTTTAACCGGTGCGTGATGAAGATCAAAACCCAGCCGTTCATTCTCGAGATGCCCGACTACCGGGTTCCGACGCTCCGCAACGTGGTGATCCGCATGTGGGAGCGCGGGCGGGAATTCGTCATCCGCGCCGGCACGGTCATCCTGGCGTTTTCCGTGATCATCTGGGCGCTCCTGTATTTCCCACGTTCGGAAGAGGTGGCCGGCCAGGCGCGCGCGTCCTTCATCGCAGCCCACCAATCCGAGCCCGGCCTCGCGGACGCCCTCGAAGACCCGGAATCCCCGCTCTCCAAAAAACTGGATCACCGGATCGAGGGCGCCTACATCGAGCAGAGTTACCTCGGCCGGTTCGGAAAATTTGCCCAGCCGGTTTTTGATCCGGCGGGTTTTGACTGGAAGATCACCGTCGGCGTGCTCTCGAGTTTTCCGGCCCGGGAGGTCATCATTGCAACGATGGGGATCATCTATAACCTCGGAGCCGATGTGGACGAGGAATCCGACGACCTGCGCAAGATCCTTGCCAATGAAAAATGGCGTGACGGTCCGCGCGCAGGGCAGCCTGTTTACACCCTGCCCGTCGTGTTTGCCCTCATGGTTTTCTTCGCGCTCTGCATGCAGTGTGGAGCTACAGTCGCCGTCATTGCCCGCGAGCTGAGCTGGAGCTGGGCGGTCGGTTCCTTCGTGACCATGACTGCTCTGGCGTGGGGCGCGGCGGTCGTCGTCTATCAAATCGGGAGCCGGCTGTGATCGAGCCCATCGTGATCGCCATCGCGGTGCTTCTTGCGGCCGCCTACCTCGTGGTGCGGGCCGTGCGTAAAGCCCGCCGCAAGGCCGCGTCGGCGTGCGGAGGCCATTGTTCCTGTGCGGCCACCAAATCCCCTGTGGCGGCGGAAAAATACCGGCGGTGATTTGCGGGGTTCCGTTTCTGGCGTCTCCCTGATACGCTGGGTGGGTGCGTAGCGAGAGGATCCCGGCCAGCCCCATCCCCCGCGGCGAGGTGCTTGCCACGGTGGTGCTGGTGGCGCTGGCCTTTTTTCCGTGGACTCCGCTTCCGGCCGTGGGGGTTGGGGTGGCCTGCCTGGTCTGGCGGCCGTCGTCCGGCGGATGGTTTGGACTGGCGCTGCTGGTTCTTGCGGCGGCCCCCTTGCTTGCGCTCCTGCCAGCGATGTCGCCCGAACGCCTGGCTTGGTCTTCGCTTCTGGACCGCTCGGTTTTTTCCCTGACGCCCCAGCCCCGCGTTTTGCTGTCGCTCTGGCCCACCTACCTCTCGGCGGTTGTTTTTCTCTGGTGGATCAGCGGGCGGGCCGATGGACGGGTCAAGAGCCTCCGGGAGAGTGCGGTCCTCGTGGCGGGCGCGGTGATTTCCGTGTTGCTTGTCGCCGGGCGCTGGGAGAGCGGCGACTGGCGCGGGCCGACGGCCGGGCT
>JBGSJQ010000068.1:0-33147 GCA_041741775.1 Terrimicrobiaceae bacterium
GATCTCCGCACACGCCACGCGGGCCATCGGCGCCAAAGCCTCAACAAGCGTCGCCCGCGCGCCAAGAAGCACCTCGCCCGCCTCGATCAGCGGCGCGTCGAAGGCGGCAATTTCGCGCCGGGGCCGTCCCTCTTTGAGCAGGGCATTCCGTGAACGAAGGGCCCGCTCGTAATCGCGAAGGGACCCGCGATACCCCGGAACACACTGCGCCCCCAGAAAATCCAGATACCGGCGGCGGACCGAACCGCTCCCGCGCACAAGCTCGAGGTCGGTATTGGCAAACCATGCGACCCGCGCCACGTCAAGGTAGTCATCCGTCCGGCTTTGCATTTTGGAGTCCAGCGCAAGGCTGCGCCCCTCCCCGGAGTAGCGGCAGGAGAGATGCGCATCGCCACAGTGGCCATCCAGCGCAAACCCCGGATGCGAGAAGCGCACAGCTTCCGCGAGCGAATTGGTGCGTGGGGACTGGAGACGCAGGAGCACGCAGGCGGCCTCC
The DNA here is from genome assembly GCA_041741775.1 of Terrimicrobiaceae bacterium. Classification (GTDB taxonomy): domain Bacteria; phylum Verrucomicrobiota; class Verrucomicrobiia; order Chthoniobacterales; family Terrimicrobiaceae; genus QYQL01. Next base: position 497 of record JBGSJQ010000068.1, read on the forward strand.
AGGATCGAGGTTTTTCCCTGGGCATTGGCCCCGCAGACAAACGTGCGGCCCGTCCCGGGGGAAAACTCCAGGAACTCGAAACACCGGAAATCGCGAAGGCGCAGGTCGGCTAGCACGCCCGCATCATGCCCTGCCCACCGCTCAGGTCAAACCACGGCATCAGACATCTTTGATCGCGGGAGGCTCGGGATTCATCCTGCGATGGATGATGGAGGCGATCACCGAGAGACTCAGGACTGCAGCCACAACCGCCAGGGAAATCATCGTGTCGATTTTCCATGCGCTGTGGGCCAGCGACATTTTGACCCCGACAAAACACAGGATGACCCCGAGGCCATACTTCAGGAAGTGGAAGTAGGGCAGGATGCCGGAGAGCGCAAAATACAGCGCTCGAAGCCCGAGAATCGCGAAGACATTTGAGGTGTAGATGATGAACGTATCCTGGGTGATCGCAAAGATGGCCGGGATCGAATCGACCGCAAAGACCAAGTCCGTCACCTCGATGCAGAGGAGCACCGCGAAAAGCGGCGTCGCCGCCAGTCGGCCGGCCTGGCGGACAAAGAATTTCTGCCCATGGTATTCCTTCGTGACCGGCATGAGACGCCGCAGAAGCTTGATAGCTATATTTTTTTCCGGATTGATCGTCTCGTGGCTGCCGAAGATCATCTTGAGGCCGGTCAGCACAAGGAGGGCCGCAAAAAAATAGATAAGCCAAGTGAAGCTGGCAATGAGCGCGGCGCCGGAAAAGATCATGACGGCCCTCATCACGAGCGCGCCGAAGATCCCCCAGAAGAGGACTTTGTGCTGATACTGGGCCGGGACGCCAAAAAACGAGAACAGCACGGCGAACACGAAAACATTATCCACCGAGAGGGATTTTTCGATCAGGTAGCCGGTCAGAAATTCCGTCCCTTTTTGTCCGCCGAGTGCCTTCCAGATCCAAATGTTAAAAAGCATGGCCATCGCGATCCAGACGGCGGACCACCCGAGAGCCTCCTTTAAGCGGACGACATGCGCTGTCCGGTGGAAGACCCCGAGATCCAGGGCCAGCATGGCGATGATAAAAAGGTTAAAGAACAACCACCAGCTGGGTGGTATTTCGCTCATTGCTGGAGTTCCGGATTCCGATCAATCACCCGCGCGACGATGCGTGCATCATCGGTGAGCCCGATTTCCGGAATCGAATCCGGGATCAGATCCACCCCTTGGAGGAGATAGCCGAGCGCCACCCCTGCCTCGGCCAGGTAGGCCGGGAGTGGATCGGCGCTGCGCTTCGCCTGATCGGACTCTATGAGCCGCATCAGGCTTTCCGTGCCCTCATGCAGGTCGTGATGCTGCTTGGCCTGCTCCGTCGCCAGTTTCGCAAAGATCTGGGCACTAAACCCTGATAGCTCGCGAAGGCGTTCAGCCGTCACATGAGCACGTTCGGTTTCGATGTATTCGTCGAGCGAAATGGCCTCGCCCGGGGCTCCGTGGGTTCTCACAATATGGGTGCGGTGGATGATGGGACGGGGTTTCATTCCTCGCTGCTCCTTCCCGTGAGGAGCGGCAGGAGGTGCCAGAGGAAGTAGGCGAGAGACGTGATGAAGGCCGCGACGTAGGTGAGCGCCGCCGCATTGAGAACCTTTTCCACGCCGCGCGACTCCGTGAGACTGGAAACCACCCCGCTGGCGTTGAGAGCCAGCTTCGCGCGGTGCGAGGCGTCAAACTCGACCGGCAGCGTGATCAGGTTGAAGAGCATGATGATCCCCCAGCCCACTGCCATCAGCATCATCGCCGTGCTTCCTGTCACGAAACCGGTAAAGAGCCCGATGAGCGGGAGCCACATCACGATCTGGCTTGCAATGGTTGTCGCTCCGACGGCGGCCATGCGGAAGTGCAGTGGCAGGTAAGCCCGGGCGTGCTGGATCGCATGGCCGGCCTCGTGAGCCGACACCGCCAGCGCGGCCACGGACGTGCCGTGGTAGTTCCCCTCGCTGAGCGCCAAGCGCCGGTGGACCGGGTCGTAATGGTCGGTCAGTTCACCCGGGTGTGGCACGATAACCACACCGGTAACGCCTTCCTCCTAGAGGATGCGCCGCGCGGCCTCCGCACCGGTCATCCCGGAAACAGACGCCTCGGCAGCGTAGCGGCGGTAGATGGATTTCACCCGGAACGAGGCCCACAGCGAGAGGGCCATTGTGCCGGCAAATAAGGCAAGTGCTAGGATCATGAGCATGATGGTCGCGGAGAGTAGGGAATTTGCAAATAACGAATAAATGTATATATCGTGTGGTTATTACTAATGAATCTTCAGCTCAACTACCACCACCTCCGGTATTTTCTCGCTGTGGCGACCGAAGGGGGCATCACCGCGGCCGCATCAATTCTTCACGTCTCTCCGCCGACGCTGAGCGCCCAAGTGCGTGAGCTCGAGGGCTCGTTGGGCGTGGAGCTGTTCCGGCGCCAGGGCAAGGCGATGGTGTTGACCGACGCCGGGCGCGTCGTGAAACGATACGCCGAGCGGATTTTTGCGTTTGGAGATGAGATGGCGGAGGTGGTGCGCCGGGGCGGAGCGGGGGAGCCGGAGACGGTCTATGTGGGCATCGCCGACGCCGTGCCGAAACTGCTGGCCTCACGGCTCCTGCTGAGATCCTGGGAAGAACTGCCGGGCCTGCGGGTGGTCGTCCGCGAGGGGCTGCCCGGCGAGTTGTTTCCCGCCCTTGCGTCGCACCATCTGGATCTTGTGATCGCCAACGAACCGGCCCCCGGCTCGCTCAAGACCGTGCTCTTCAGCCACTCCGCAGGACGCTTTGTCGTGCGCTTCGTGGCGTCGCCGGCCCTGAAAAAATCCTACAAGCGGGCCCGTGGGCTCGACGGTTTTCCTGTTCTCCTCCCCACCCGCGAGTCGCCACTGCGTCGCAGTCTGGATGCCTCGTGGGCCTCGGACGGGATTCTGCCTGACATTCGTGCGGAATTCGACGATGCAGCGGCGATGTGCGAACTGGCCGCTGCGGGAGTCGGAGCAGCGCCGGTCCTGAGCCCTGTGCTCGCCGATGTGGGTTTGCGCTACGGGCTGTTAGAGCTGCCCCTGCGCACCGGACTCCACGAGGAGCTTTTCGTGATCACCGCCGAACGTCAGTTTTCGCATGAGGGGCCACGCGTCCTCTCACGTGCGGCCCGCAGCCTGACAGATCGATGAAAGAAAAAAGCCGCCAGGATCCGGGGACCCTGGCGGCTTTTCGGGTTGGTGGGAAATTACTTTTTGGCGGCCTTCTTTTTCTTGGAAGGGCGGACAACGACAAACGAGCCTTTGGCACCGGGGATGGCGCCGGAGACAACGATGACGCCCTCTTCGCTGCGGACCTGAAGGACCTTCAGATTCTGCAGGGTGACGCGCTCGTCGCCCATGTGGCCGGGCATGCCCATGTTCTTCCAGACGCGGCCGGGGGTTGAGCGGTTGCCGATGGCGCCGTTCCGGCGGTGCATCGTCGAACCGTGGCTGGCCGGTTGGCCGTGGAAGTTGTGCCTTTTGATCGTGCCCTGAAAGCCTTTGCCCTTCGACTGGCCGATCACATCGACGAACTGTCCGGCTTCGAAGACCGTGACAGCAACGTCGGCGGATTCGGGAGCGGCTTCGCCCTCGGCGAGGCGGAACTCGCGAATGAAGCGTTTCGGAGTCGAGGAGGATTTGGCGAAGTGGCCGGTTTGAGCCTTCGAGACGCGTTGTGGCTTTTGGTCGCCGAAGCCAACTTGAACGGCGCTATAGCCGTCCTTGTCACTCGCTTTGGTCTGAAGAATCCGATTGCCGCCGGCTTCGATGACCGTGGCCGGGGTGACGCGACCCTTTTCGTCGTAGACGCGGGTCATTCCAATTTTTTTTCCGAGAAGTCCGATACTCATGGCGGTCAGATTTTGATGGTGATGTCGACTCCTGCAGGGAGGTTGAGCTTGCGAAGCTCGTCGACGGTTTTTGCGGTGGGTTCGACGATGTCGAGGAGGCGCTTGTGGGTGCGGATCTCAAATTGCTCCATCGACTTCTTGTCGACGTGGGGCGAGCGGTTGACGGTGAATTTTTCGATGCGGGTCTGGAGCGGGATCGGGCCGGTGACTTTTGATCCCGTGCGTTTCGCGGTTTCGACGATCTCGTGCGCGGAGGCATCGAGGATCCGGTAGTCGAACCCTTTAAGGCGGATTCGGATTTTTTGGCCTGCTGGTGCTGACATAATGAAATAAAGAGCGGGTTAATGTTGGTGATTCCCGACATTGAGCGGGAGGGAAAGACTAGGGATGCCGCCGCGCGAGGCAAGGGAAAATTTCAGAAAATTTTCAAGCTTGTCGGATGACCGGCCCTGCCGGGGAGCAGGCCCGAACGCTATGCTGCGGCCAGGGCGGCAGGCTGGTTCTGGCTTCGGGCGGCAGGGGCCTCGAGGCTTTCGTAGAATGTCGGCGGCTCGATCGTGGCTGCCGGACCCTTGGCCGCCTCGGCCAGAAGCTTCCTGTAGATGATGCGACCGCCGACGGAAGCTGCAAGGCGGGAGGACGGGCCGAAGACGCGGAAGAGGTCCTTGAGGATTTTATCCACCTTCGCGCGCATGACAGGGTCCTTGCGATACCAGCGGCGGGTCGCCCAGAGGGCGGCGGCATACTGGACGCGCAAGGTCGAACCCTCGCGATGGAAGCGGCGCCGCACGCGCGGGTCGCCGTGCCTGCGATAGCGTTTGAACCCCTGAAGCGCGGTGCGGGCCATCCGCATCACGCTCGGGCCGTTGACTTCGAAGTCCTCCGTAAACGCGCGGAGGAGGAATTCACTTTCCATGCCAGCCGGGATGTTTGGATGCCGGTGGGCAAAGCGGAGCTGTCCGTGGATATCCGAGGTGTCCTTGCACTCCGGATCCAGAAGCGTCCCGGCGGCGCGATGTTCCTCGAAAAGGGGCGTGCCGGGAACAGGCGTGTAAAGCATGAACTGGTGGAACTCGGTGTCGTGCGAAACCGCATGGTGAATGGCCTCCGGCAGGTTCTCAGGAGTGTGCTCCTCAAGCCCGATAATTGTGGACCCCAGGATGCTGATCCCATGCGATTGAAGCTCGCGGACAAGGACGTGCGTGTCGGCCCCGTCCAGCTTCTGGTATTGGCTCTTCTTTCCCTCCAGACCCATCCAGACCCAGGAAATCCCAAGCCGCACGAGCTGGTCGATTTTGTAGGAACGCAGGACGTTTGCCGAGCTGAAGACATAGAGCAACCAACTTTTTCCGGCAGCCTCCATGAGCGCCAGGAGGCGGAGGGAGCGCTTCTTGTGCAAGAGGAAATTCTCATCCATGACGAAGAACGTCTGGGCGTTCATGTCACGCTCGATCCCGCACATGACGTCAAACAGCTCGTCGCCGGTCTCATAAAAATTGATGAATTTTCCCTTGCCGCCAAACATCGCCGAGGTGGCGCAGAAGTTGCAGCCCATCGGGCAGCCGACCGAGGGGATGAGCGCGGCGGCGATGTCGCCCGGCTTTTCCCGCAGGCGGAATCCCATCGTGCGGGTTCCGATGCCGGAGAGGATCCGCGGATGGCGGATCGGGGCCTCGACGTCGTCACCGAGGAAGGAGCGAAACCAGCGGATGCCCTCCCCGCGAACGATCTCGTCCGCTCCCAGGCGGTTCTTGAGATCCGGCAGACCGGAGATGTGGCCGCCAACGATGATCTTCGCCTGCGGCTGAAACTCGCGAATGAGGCGGCACATTTCTCTGGCCTTGAGATAATTCGGCGGAATCGCGCTGATGGCCACGATGTCGTAGGACTGGTTCTTGAGCTCCTCGATGAAACGCTCGCGGGTGGGAAAATCCAGGAGCGCCGATGGGGCCGAGATGTTCTCGCGGATCATCATAAGCCCCCAGGAGCGGTGAAACATCCGCAACGAGAAGGGGCCCTGCACCCGCGTGACCTGATTGTGGTAGAGCTCCATCGGGTTGATCGCGCGGCTACCGAACTCGTCATCCTGCGCATAAGGACCGAAAACGCTGGAAAAAAGGATACGCGGCTTTCCGCAGTCAGTGCCGGCGGCACCGCACTCGCATTGGGACATGAAGGACATAAGGAGAAGAACCTAGGCCCGCCGATGAGAATCACCAAAGGATTCCGCCCGGAAAACCCGGAAAACTCACCTATTCTTGCGCCCCGTCAAGACTTTCAGCTGCGCAGCCCGGAATTCCGGACTGCCATGGGCTTTTTACTCTCCGAGGTCCTCGCCCACCATGTATCGGGTGAAGCGGCGGATGACCATATTCTCGCCAAGCTCCGCAATTTTGCTGTTGAGGAGATCCTGGATCGTGAGGTCCGGATTCTTGATGAACGGTTGTTCCAAGAGGCAGATGGTGCTGAAAAACTTGTCCACTTTTCCGTCCACGATTTTCTCGACGATGTTGGCCGGTTTGCCGACGACCTGGGCCGCGTAGATGTCACGTTCGGAGGCAATCAGCTTCTCGGAAACCTGCTCGCGCGAGACATAGAGCGGGTTGGCAGCGGCGATGTGCAGGGTGACGTCCTTCACAAAATCGCGGAACACGTCATTCTTCGCGACAAAGTCCGTTTCGCAGTTGATTTCCACAAGGACGCCGACCTTGCCCTGCAGGTGGATGTAGGAGGCGATGGCGCCTTCCTTGGCCACACGCGAGGCTTTTTTCCCAGCACTGGCAATGCCTTTTTTGCGGAGGATTTCTTCAGCCGTGGTGAGGTCGCCATTGGCTTCGGTGAGAGCCTTTTTGCAATCCATCATCCCCGCGTTGGTTTTGTCGCGGAGTTCTTTAACGAGAGAGGCGGAAATTTCAGACATGAGCGTTTGAGCAGGAATAGGGAAATCAGTCAGACCCGTTGGATCTGACCAATAAAAGAAGGTTTATTCGGCGACGGCAGAAAGTTCGGCCGGGGCGGTGGATTTTGCGATCGGGCCGCGGGCATCGAGGATCGACTGGACGATCTTTTGCAGGATGACGCGAATCGAGCGGATGGCATCGTCGTTGCCGGCGATGGGATACTCGATTTTCTCCGGGTTGCAGTTCGTGTCCACGATGGCGATGATCGGGATCTTGAGGCGGTTGGCCTCGGCGACGGCGATCTCCTCGCGAAGTGTGTCGATCACCACCAGCGCGTCAGGCAGTTTGCCCATCTCGACGATGCCCTCGAGGTTGTGGCGGAGCTTGGCTCCCTCGCGGCGGATCGCCGAAGCCTCGGCTTTGTTGATCTTGGCGAAGGCCGGAGTCTTTTCGGACGATTCGATCTCGTTGAGGCGGGCGACGCTTTTGCGGATTGTCGTCAGGTTGGTGAGCGTGCCCCCAAGCCAGCGCTGGTTGACGAAATATTGCCCGGTGGCAGTGGCTGCTTCGCGGACCGCTTCCTGCGCCTGCTTCTTTGTGCCGACGAAGAGGACCTTGCCGCCGCCCTTGACAAGGGTCGACAGAAATTCCGTGGCGCGCTCGATCTGCTCAACGGTCTGTGCGAGATCGATGATGTAGATCGAGTTTTTTTCTTCGAGGATGTATTCGCGCATCTTGGGATTCCAGCGTTTCGTCTGGTGTCCGTAGTGCACGCCGGCTTCTAGCAGTTCTGTCATAATTTCGACGTTCGGATTGTTGGATGTTTCCATTGTGTGGGATTAGCTGGCAGCTTTTTCTGTTTCGGGATTCGGCTCGGCTTCAAGGGCTTCGCCCAAGTGCACGATCTCGGTCTCACGGTGGATCTGGAAACCAGTTCCCGCCGGGATGAGATGGCCCATGATGACGTTCTCTTTGAAGCCCCTCAGTCGGTCCACCTTGCCAAGAGTCGCCGCTTCGGTCAACACGCGCGTCGTATCCTGGAAGGATGCCGCGGAGATGAAGCTGTCCGTCTCGAGGGACGCCTTGGTGATTCCGAGGAGGACCGGGCTGGCCTCGGCGGGCTTTCCGCCCTTTTCGACGACGCGCTCGTTCTCGGCCTCGAACTCCAGGCGGTCCACCTGATCGCCCCAGAGAAGGCTCGTGTCTCCGGGCTCTGTAATTTTGACTTTGCGCAGCATCTGGCGCACGATGATCTCGATGTGCTTGTCGTTGATTTCAACGCCTTGCAGACGATAGACCTCCTGCACCTCGTTGAGGAGGTGTTCCTGAAGCTCCTGGGGCCCGCAGACCTCGAGGACTTCGTGCGGGACGACTGGTCCCTCGGTAAGTTGCTGGCCTTTTTTCACCAGGTCGCCCTTGAAGACGATGATGTGCTTGTTGAGCGGGATGAGGTGCTCCTCCTCGGCTTTCGTCTCGGGATCGGTGACGATGAGACGGCGCTTGGCCCGGACCGTTCCGCCGATGTCCACGATGCCGTCGATCTTCGCGATTTCCGCAGCGTCCTTCGGACGGCGGGCCTCGAAGAGTTCGGCCACGCGGGGGAGACCACCGGTGATGTCCTTTGTCTTGGCAATTTTGCGCGGGGTTCGGGCAAGACGCTGTCCGGCCGGAACCTTCGAATTTTCTTTGACCTCGATGTGGGCCCCGGACGGAATCGAGTAGCTCGCGAGGACGTTTTTGGCGTCATCCACGATGACGATCTGCGGGTGGAGATCCTCCTTGTGCTCAATGACAACGGTGCCCAGCACGCCGGTGGCTTCGTCCACTTCCTTGCGGATTGTGACGCCCGGGATCATATCCTTGAATTCGATGCGGCCGGCCTTCTCGGTGATGATTGGCACGTTGTATGGATCCCACTGGATGAACGTTTCGCCCTTCTTGACCTTCGCTCCATCGGCGACGGAGATGACCGAGCCCACAACGATGTTGTGGCTCTCGAGCTCGCGGCCGTCCGGTGCGTGGAGGCTGACGGTGCCGTTTTTGTTGAGAACAACGAACGTTCCGTCACTGGTCTCGACGACCTTGAGTTCATTGAAGCGGGCGACGCCCTCGTTCTTGGCTTTCACAACCGGCTGTTTGAACGTCTGGCTGGCGGTTCCACCGACGTGGAACGTTCTCATTGTGAGCTGGGTGCCCGGCTCCCCGATGGACTGGGCGGCGATAATGCCGACCGCCTCACCGAGCTTGATCATATTGCCGGTGGAGAGGTTGCGACCGTAGCACTTGGCGCAGACACCCCGCTTGGACTCGCAGGTAAGAGCCGAGCGGATCTTGAGCTGCTCGTGGCCGATGCGCTCGAGCGCGGCGGCGGCCTCCTCGTCGATCAGCTGGTTGGCCTTGAGAACCGCCTGGCCGGAGACCGGGTCCTTAACGGTTTCGCAGCTGGTGCGGCCAATGATACGAGTCGAGAGGCTGACAACTTCTTCGTCGCCTTCGTAGATCGGACGGACGACGATTCCGTTGCCCGTCTCGCAATCGTCGATGGTGACGATGACGTCCTGGGCAGCGTCCACGAGCTTGCGGGTGAGGTAGCCGGAGTCCGCCGTTTTGAGGGCGGTATCGGCCAGGCCCTTGCGGGCTCCGTGGGTCGAAATGAAGTATTCGAGAACCGAGAGGCCCTCGCGGAAGTTCGCGGTGATCGGCTGCTCGATGATTTCACCCGATGGCTTGGCCATGAGGCCGCGCATGCCGGCGAGCTGCTTGATCTGCGTGCGGTTGCCGCGCGCACCGGAGTCCACCATCATGAACACAGGGTTCATTTCACGGCGGCCGCCATTGTGATCGAGCGTGCGGAAGAGGGCGTTGGCCACTTCCTCACCGGTATGGGTCCAGATATCCTGCACCTTATTCTTGCGCTCACCGTCGGTGATAATACCGCGGAGGTATTGCTTCTGAACCTCGGCCACTTCGCGGTAGGCCTTTTCGAGAAGCGCCACCTTTTCGGTGGGGATGATCATGTCGGTGATCCCGATCGAGATACCGGCTTTCGTCGCTTCGCGGAAGCCAAGTTCCTTGAGGCGGTCGAGGGTCTCGACCGTCTTCTGCTGGCCGGCGAGCTTGTAGCAGCGCCAGATAACGTCGGAGAGCTGCTTTTTGCCGCAGACCTTGTTGTAGAATCCGAGCCCTTCCGGCCAGATGCAGTTGAAGATGACGCGACCGGCTGTCGTCTCGAGAATCTTGACCGATGAGTCGCCGTAAACCGTCTCACGGCCGAAGTCCGGGTTTTTAAAACGGATCCGGGTATGCGTGCGGATCGATTTTTCCGACATGGCAAGATCGACCTCGTCCGCCGTGGCGAACAGCGGCATGCGTTTGTCCTTGTTGGCGTCCTCGCCGCGGGGCTTCTGTGTCAGGTAGTAGCAACCGAGCGGGATGTCCTGCGACGGGTTGGTAATCGGCTTGCCGCTGGAAGGCGAGAAGATGTTGTTGGTGGCCAGCATGAGCATGCGCGCCTCCATCTGGGCCTCGACCGAAAGCGGGACGTGAACCGCCATCTGGTCGCCGTCGAAGTCCGCGTTGTAAGCGGTGCAGACGAGCGGGTGGATCCGGATGGCTTCGCCCTCGATGAGAAGGGGTTCAAAAGCCTGGATCGAGAGGCGGTGCAGGGTCGGCGCACGGTTCAGGAGAACCGGGTGACCCTTCGTGACTTCCTCCAGAATGTCCCAGACCTCGGGGGTCTGGCGCTCGATGAGCTTTTTGGCGCTGCGCACGGTATGCACATGGCCCTGCTCTTTGAGGCGGCGGATGATGAACGGCTCGAAAAGAACGAGCGCCATCTTCTTGGGAAGACCGCACTGGTTGAGCTTGAGCTCGGGGCCGATGACGATAACCGAACGACCGGAGTAGTCGACGCGCTTACCGAGCAGGTTCTGGCGGAAGCGGCCACCCTTGCCCTTGAGCATGTCGCTAAGGGATTTGAGCGGACGGTTCGCAGCGCCCGTGACGGCGCGCCCGTGGCGGCCGTTGTCGAAGAGGGCATCCACCGACTCCTGGAGCATCCGTTTTTCGTTGCGGATGATGACCTCCGGGGTCTTGAGCTGGAGGAGCGTGCGGAGACGGTTGTTCCGGTTGATAACGCGGCGGTAAAGGTCATTGAGATCCGACGTCGCGAAGCGTCCGCCTTCGAGCGGGACGAGCGGGCGCAGATCGGGAGGGATGACGGGGAGGACGTTGAGGATCATCCACTCCGGACGGGTCTTCGAGGAAGCGAAGCCTTGAACGAGCTTGAGGCGCTTGGCCAGCTTTTTGCGGAGCTGCTTGCTGCGCGTGGTGCCCATCTGCTCTTCGATTTCCGTGTTGAGCGCAGCGAGGTCGGTCTGCTCGAGCAGCTTTTGGATCGCTTCCGCGCCCATGCCGGCGGTAAACGAGTCGCCATATTGCTCTTCCGCCTCGCGGTATTCCGCCTCGGTGAGGAGCTGGCAGCGCTGGAGGGGGGTGCTGCCCGGATCGGTGACGATGTAATCCTCATAGTAGATCACGCGCTCGAGCTGGCGGGACGTCATGTCGAGCATGAGGCCGATGCGCGAGGGCATGCACTTGTAGAACCAGATGTGGGAGACAGGGACGGCCAGGTCGATGTGGCCCATGCGCTCGCGGCGCACGCGGGAAAGGGTCACCTCCACGCCGCAACGATCGCAGATGACGCCCTTGTGCTTGATGCGCTTGTATTTTCCACACGAGCACTCCCAGTCGCGGGTGGGGCCGAAAATGCGCTCGCAGAAGAGTCCGCCCTTTTCGGGCTTGAACGTGCGGTAGTTGATCGTCTCGGGGTTCTTGACTTCGCCCTTGCTCCAACTGCGCATCGCCTCGGGAGAAGAGACCGTGATGGCCACCTCGTCGAAGCCGACTGGTTTCTGTTCACCAAATAATTCGCGGGTATTAACCTCTTTCATGGGATCGTTTCTTTTCTGGTTGCGGTTGGATCAGGCGGCGGGCTGGTCGAAGGTGGGCTCTTTGCCGCCCACCCGGACGTCGAGGCCCAGGCCCTGCATTTCTTTGATGAGAACGTTGAACGACTCGGGCGTGCCAGCCTCGAGCGAGTTGTCGCCTTTGACGATGCTCTCGTAGATGCGGGTGCGTCCGGCGACGTCGTCGGATTTGACGGTGAGGAGCTCCTGGAGCGTGTAGGCGGCCCCGTAGGCTTCGAGGGCCCAGACCTCCATCTCTCCGAAGCGCTGGCCGCCGTATTGGGCTTTGCCCCCGAGCGGTTGCTGGGTGACAAGGCTGTAAGGTCCGACAGCGCGCGCGTGGATTTTGTCCGCAACCAAGTGGCCGAGCTTCAGCATGTAGATGTAGCCAACGACGACCTGCTGGTCGAACTCCTCGCCCGTCCGTCCGTCATAGACGGTGGACTTGCCGTTTTCATTGGTCCAGGTGAAGCCCTCCTTGGTCTTGGCCTCGGTGAGAAACTCGCGGATTTTCGACTCGGGAATGCCGTCGAAGACCGGAGTGGCAACCTTGAAGCCGAGAGCCTTGGCGGCGACGCCGAGGTGGGTTTCGAGCACCTGGCCGACGTTCATGCGGCTCGGCACGCCAAGCGGGTTGAGCACGATGTCCACCGGGGTGCCATCCGCCAGGAACGGCATGTCTTCCTCCGGAACGATCTTTGCGACGACGCCCTTGTTGCCGTGGCGTCCGGCCATTTTGTCGCCGACGCTGAGCTTGCGCTTGCTGGCGATATAGACTTTGACCTGCTTGATGATGCCGGGATCGACGTCGTCCCCGCTTTCAATGCGGCCGAGGTTCTGGTCGCGCTCGTTGTCGAGGTCCACGAACTTGTGTTCGAACTGGCCGATGATCTCGTTGATTTTATTACGGATCGGGCTCGGGTCGATTTCGACGTGGTTGTAAACCGCAGCGAGCTTGCGCAGGAGCTGCTTTGTGATCTTGCGGTTGGCCGGAATGATGATTTCGCCGGTCTGGGCGTTCACGACATCGAGAGGAATCTTCTCGTTGAGGAGGATGTTCGAGAGTGAAGCGGTGAGCTGCTCGTGCAGGTCGTCTTTGCGCTTCTTGTGGTCCTCGAGGATCATCTTCTGCTGCCGCTTGGACTCGGCCGGGGTCATTTTCGTGCGGGCCACCTCTTTTTTCGAGGAGACTTTCACGTCCATGATGATGCCGTAGGTGCCGGAGGGCACGGTCAGGGAGGTATCCTTCACGTCCGCAGCTTTTTCGCCGAAGATGGCGCGAAGGAGGCGCTCTTCGGGGGCCAGCTCCGTCTCGCTCTTCGGGGTGATCTTGCCGACAAGGATGTCTCCGGGCTTGACCTCCGCCCCGATGCGAATGACGCCATCCGGGCCGAGGTTTTGGAGCGCTTCCTCGCTGACATTGGGAATATCGCGGGTGATTTCCTCGGGTCCGAGCTTGGTATCGCGGGCACCGATTTCGAACTCATCGATATGGATCGATGTGTAGATGTCCTCCTTGACGACGCGCTCGGAGATCAGGATGGCATCCTCGAAGTTGTAGCCGTTCCACGGCATGAAGGCGACGAGCACGTTGCGGCCGAGAGCCAGTTCGCCCTGCTGGGTATTCGGGCCGTCGGCGATGACGTCGCCTTTTTTGATGACCTGGCCTTTCTGAACGATCGTCTTCTGGTTGATGCAGGTGCTCGCGTTCGAGCGCATGAACTTGCGGAGCTCGTAAACATGAACTCCGTTCTCAGGATCGTTCTTGATCTTCTTTTTCCCTTCGGGAAGTTGGCCATCCTTGGTGATGATGATATGGGTGGCCGTGACCGAAGCGACCTTGCCGGACTCTTCGGCGCAAATGACGGCGCGGGAGTCACGGGCCACGCGGCCCTCGAGGCCGGTTCCGACGAGCGGAGACTCGGAGACGAGAAGCGGCACCCCTTGGCGCTGCATGTTCGATCCCATGAGCGCACGGTTCGCATCGTCATGCTCGAGAAACGGAATCAGGCCGGCCGCCACCGAAACGAGCTGTTTCGGAGAGACGTCCATATACTGGATCTGGGAGGGCTCGACCTCGACGAAGTCCCCGCGGTAACGGGCCGAAATTTTTTCCGAGGTAAACCGTCCGTCGGCATCCATTTCCGAGTTCGCCTGGGCGATATGGAAATTTTCGTCGCGGTCACCGCTGAGGTATTCGACGTCGTTGGTGACGCGGCCGTTGGCAACCTTGCGGTAGGGTGTTTCGATGAATCCGAACTCGTTGATGCGGGCGAATGTGCTCAGTGAGCTGATGAGGCCGATATTCGGACCTTCCGGCGTCTCGATCGGGCAGATCCGACCGTAGTGGGACGGATGTACGTCGCGAACCTCGAATCCGGCGCGGTCACGGCTCAGACCGCCAGGCCCAAGGGCCGAGAGGCGGCGCTTGTGGGTCAGCTCGGACAGCGGATTGGTCTGGTCCATGAACTGGCTGAGCTGGCTGCGGCCGAAGAAGTCGCGCACGACGGCGCTGAGTGACTTCGGGTTGATGAGCTTTTGAGGCGTGATTTGATCGACGTTTGCGTCGAACAGGGTCATACGCTCGCGGACCAGCCGCTCGGTGCGGGCCAGGCCGACGCGGCACTGGTTGGCGAGCAATTCCCCGACGGTGCGGACGCGGCGGCTTCCGAGGTGATCGATGTCGTCGGTCATCCCGTCCCCGTTGCGGAGCTCGACGAGATATTTCATGGCTGCAACAAAATCATCCTTGGTGAGAATGCGCTCCCCTTCGGGAACATTGAGGCCAAGCTTTTGGTTGATCTTGTGACGTCCGACGCGGCCGAGGTCGTAGCGCTTGGAGTCGAAGAACAGGCGCTTGAGCATGCCGCGGGCGTTCTGGACGGTCGGCGGGTCGCCGGGGCGCAGCTTGCGGTAGATATCCTTCAAAGCCTCGTCTTCATCGTGGGCAGGATCCTTTTTGAGGGATTTGATGATCGTGTCGTCGTTTTTGGTGTCGACCACCTTGACCGATTTGTGGCCGAGACCGATGAGCTGGCGGACGGTGGCGGCGTTGAGGGGCTCGAACGCGCGGGCGACCGTGATCTCGCCGTCGCGGATGTCGGCGATCAAGACCTTGGTGCTGATCTCATCTTCTTCCAGCCGGTCGCTGAGCTTGAGGTCTTCAATCGTATAGAAAAGCTTGATGATGTCCTCGTCCGACGGATGGCCAAGGGCGCGCAGGAACGTCGTCGCGAGGAACTTGCGGCGGCGTTTGCGGCGGTCGAGATAGACGTAGAGGAGGTCGCTGGTGTCAAACTGGACTTCGATCCAGGACCCGCGGTCGGGAATGATCCGGAATCCATGAAGGATTTTCCCGTTCGTGTGCACTGAGGTCTCGAAGCAGATGCCCGGGGAGCGGTGGAGTTGGGAAACGACGACGCGTTCTGCTCCATTGATGACAAACGTCCCCTGAGGGGTCATCAGGGGCAGCTCGCCCATGTAAACCTTCTCCTCCTTGGTGCAACGCTCATCCTTGTAGCGGAACGTCACATAGAGGGGCGCACTGAAGGTTTGCCCCTCGCGCTGGGAGTCGAGAGAGGACAGTTTCGATTCGCCGAGGTCGTAGCTGACGAAGTCGAGAGAGGACTTTTCTTCAAAGCCCAGAATGGGGAAAAACTCGCGGAAGACCGCCTGGAGCCCGACGTTGCGGCGCTTCGCCATTGGCGTGTCTTTTTGGAAAAACTCGTTGTAAGAGTTGACCTGGAGCTCGATGAGATTGGGGGGCTGGATGGCCTCCTGCAATTTGCCAAATTGGATACGTTCAGACATGATGGATTCGAGGTGCTGTTTCCGCGGCAGTTGATAGTTGACAACCGGAGAGCCTGGGCCCCGCTTATCCATTCACCATACCCAAACGCAAAAGATCCGTGCAGGCAGGCGGACAGTAATCCCGCCCGTCTGGTGACGGATTGATTTTATGCTCGGACAGAAGTGAACAGATGAGTAGAGCCTTGGCTTCCAGCGGAAGTGAGAATTTATAGGGATCCCGCAGAGAGATCAAGATTTATTATCGAGATCCCTCTGCGGGGAGGAAGGTTACTTGATTTCGACTTTGGCGCCGGCGGCTTCGATCTTTTTCTTGATCTCTTCCGCTTCTTCCTTGGTCACGCCCTCTTTGAGGGCTTTGGGAGCGCTTTCGACGAGGGCTTTGGCCTCGGCAAGGCCGAGTCCGGCCACGGCTGCGCGCACCTCTTTAATGACGGCAATCTTGTTGCCGCCAGCTTCGGTGAGAATGACATCAAAAGATGTCTTTTCCTCGACCGGAGCGGCTGCCGCGCCAGCGGGGCCTGCCGCAGCGACGGCGACCGGAGCCGCGGCGCTGACGCCCCATTTTTCTTCGAGTTGTTTGACCAGGTCTGCGATCTCCAGGACGGTGAGGCCGCTGAGTTGATCGACGAGTGCTTGTGTGTCTGCCATTGTAGTATTTTCTTTGTTGGTATCGTCGCGCCCCGAAGCCTCAGGGCATTTGAGCCGGACAGCCATCCGGCCGACAAGGAACCGATTTTTTGGTTTTTTGTGATATCGCTCGGCGCGGCTTCAAACGCTTTGCGAAAGGGTTTATTAGGCGTCTCCTCCGGCGGTGTCGGCCTTGGCTTGGAGCACCCGGGCGAGACTCGCTCCAGGCTCGTTGAGGAGGCGGACGAACTGTCCGGCCGGGGTCTGCAGAAGTCCGAGGAGCTTGGCCTGAAGGACTTCCTTGCTCGGCAGGTCGGCGAGTTCCCCAACCTGGTCGGTCGTGAGGGGTGCATTGTCCAGAACGCCAGCGCGGACGGTCGGCTTCTTGAACTCGGCGGCGAAGGTCTTGAGAATTTTGGCAGCACCACAGATGTCGGATTCGCCGGTGACCATGGCAGTCTGCCCCGCGAGCGAGCCTTCGAGCTCGGGCATCGAAAGGTCCTTGGCGGCAATCTTCAGAAACGTGTTCCGGACGACGCTGAAGCGGGCCCCGACTCCGCTCAGTCGGGAGCGGAGCTCCTCAAAGTGAGGGACCTTCATTCCGGTGTAATCGACCACCAGCAGGTAGGGCGAGGACTGAAGTTTCTCGCGGACGTCCGCGACGATCAGAGTTTTCTCGGGTCTCATGTCAGTTTTTCAGGTAGGAGGCGGGATCCACGGAAATGCCGGGGGTCATCGTCGCGCAGAGGGTGATGGTTTCGACAAAAGCGCCTTTGGCAGTGGCCGGGCGGGCTTTGATGACGGCGTCGATGACGGCGGAGCCGTTCTCGACGAGGGCGGACTCATCGAACGAGAACTTGCCGACGGGAACGGCGACGTTCGCATTTTTATCGAGCTTGAACTCGACGCGTCCGGCTTTGACCTCCTTGACTGCCTTGGCGGTGTCGTCAGTGACGGTGCCGGTCTTGGGGTTTGGCATGAGGCCGCGGGGTCCGAGGACTTTGCCGAGCTTGCGAACTTCGGCCATGGCGGCCGGAGTAGCGACGGCGACATCGAAGTCCGAGAAGCCGCCGGTCACTTTTTTAATGAGATCTTCAAATCCGACAAATTCGGCACCAGCCTCTTTGGCTGCCTCGGCGGATTGACCGGTGGCGAAAACAAGGACGCGGACATTTTTTCCGCTGCCGTTGGGAAGGGGGCAGGTGCCGCGAACCATCTGGTCGCTCTGCCGAGGGTCAACACCCAGTTTGAAAGAGAGGGTGACAGTTTGGTCAAATTTCGTAGCGGGAAGGGTCTTCAACGTCTTGACCGCCTCGGCGAGTTGGTATTTCTTCCCGTCGTCCACCAGTTTGGCGGCGGCGAGGTAGCGTTTGCTTCGGTTTTTTTGCATGTGATTTTGCAGTGCGAGCGACCGGAGGTCTCCTGCGGTTGGTTGTTTTAGTTTCCGCGACAACTTGTCGGGAGCCCGTCAGAATATCGAATCTTGGAAACCTGTCAAAGAAAATATTAAATTAAATTTGACAGCGCGGAGGTTCGCACTAGGATGTCGTCCCCGCTGAGCTGGCGATGCAGGATCGTCCGGCGGAACACGTATTTCATGAACGCACAACTTCTCGAAGAAGCGACGAAAGTCATCCCCGAACCCCAGGTTCTCATTAACATGGTCTCGCGCCGTGTGCGGCAGTTGACCGCCGGCAGCAGGCCCATGGTGGAGGCGGAATTCCGGATGGGCCTCGCCGACATTGCGCTGTTAGAGATTGCCAAAGGAAAATTGGGCGTCGCTCCCAAGCTGGGGCTCTAGGCGAGCCGGGGAGGATTCCCCATGTCGGTCGAAATCACAATCAACCGGAAGGCACTGAGGGATTATCATATCCTGGAGCGCTTTGAGGCGGGGATTGAACTCAAGGGGACCGAGGTTAAGTCAATCCGCGCTGGCCTGGTGACCTTGCAGGGAGCCTTTGCCCGGATGGAAGGAGTCAATCTGTGCCTCTACGATTCAAGTATTCAGCCCTACGAGCGGGCCAGCCACGAGCAGCACGAGACAAAACGCGTGCGGCGCCTCCTTCTGCACCGCGCAGAAATCGATCGCCTGGTTGGCGAGATCGAACAGTCCGGGCGCACCGTGGTGGCTCTGCGCCTGTATTGGAATAAAGGCCGGGTGAAGGTTGAACTCGGCCTTGGGAAGGGGAAAGACGCCGGAGACAAGAGGGCGGACCTAAAAAAACGGGTAACCGACCGCGAGGTGGACCGGGCGATTGCGGATTTTCAGCGCAAGCGCTGACAAAGGCCCCGCGCGGCCAGCAGGTTATGCCATATCGCGCTGAGGTCAGGCGCGTTTCTTTAGACGGCCCGTTTCCAGCCGCGAGGAGATGGGGCCCTGCAGTCGGCTCGATTTCCAAGACAGGGCAATAAAGAACCGATCCAGAACATGCCGCAAGCAGGTGACCGCAGGCAGATCGGACAATCCGACCTCGTTGTGATTCGCGCGAACTGGCCCGCGACAGCAGAAGCGGTCGCCGACAAGTTACAGTGATTCCGCTATCGACAGCGCGGAGATGGTTTGAGAGGGGATGTGGAGTGACGGCAATACTTTTTGATCTGGACGACACGCTGATCGTCGATGAGGCCAATTCGAAGCTGGCCATGGGCGAGACCGCCCGTGTGGCTGCGAAGCGGAATGGGGCCGAGGAGGAGCGCTTTCTTGCCGACGTGCGGCGGATTTCGCAAGAGCTCTGGGCCGGGAATCCGTCGCTCGACTACTGCCATGCCATTGGGATTTCCGCTGAGGAGTGCCTTTGGGGGGAGTTCGTTGGAAGCGATCCTTCGCTGGTTGCCCTGCGGCATTGGGCGTTGTCTTTTCGCCGGGAGCTCTTTGATGTGGTCCTGGCGGCCCAGGGGTTGGCGGCGGATGACGGATCGCTCGCGGCCTGCTTTGCCAACAGGCGTCGTCAACACCAGCCGCTCATGCCCGGCGCGGAAGACACACTCGCCCGATTGGCTGCAAACTTCCGTCTTGGCCTTCTCACGAACGGCGCGCCTGATCTCCAACGCGAAAAGATCGCAGCCAGCGGGCTCGGGCCGTTTTTTCAGGCGATCACCGTTTCGGGCGAGCACGGGATCGGCAAACCGTGCGCGGAGATTTTCCAGATCCTTCTCCGCGAGCTTGGCTGCGAAGCGGCCCAAGCGGTGATGGTTGGCAACAGCCTTTCCCGCGACATCGCGGGGGCCCGCCGGGCCGGTCTGGACAAGACGGTCTGGCTGAAGGTCGAGGGCTCGGAGGAGTTCGCCGATGTGGAGCCGGACCACACGATCACCCGCCTCTCTGAGCTTCCTGACCTCCTTCAGGCCTCGCCGCGCTAGGCCCACCACAACCTGATTTACCCCACGCGGCGTCGAAAGATCACAATGCTGACGCTCAGGGTGATGACAGCGATGAGAATCAACGGGAATGAGTGGTATGCAACAAATCCCGGCCCCGCATCTTTTAAGAAAATGCTTTTTGCGATGACGATGAAATGCCGGAGCGGGTTGGCCAGAGTCAGGGGCTGGAGCCAGCCCGGCATATTTTCGATGGGGGCGGTGAAGCCCGAAAGAAGAATGGCCGGCATGACGAAGCTGAACGTGCCAAGGAAGGCCTGCTGCTGGGTCGAACAGAACGAGCTGATCAGCAGGCCGAATCCGACCAGGGCCATGACGTAAAGGCAGGCCGCTCCGTAGAGCAAAAGCAGCGAGCCCTCGAAAGGAATCCGATAGGCCAACACGGCCGCGAGGAGGATCACCGTTGCCTGCGCAAGCCCGACGAGAAGGGCCGGAACGGCT
The DNA here is from genome assembly GCA_041741775.1 of Terrimicrobiaceae bacterium. Lineage (GTDB taxonomy): Bacteria > Verrucomicrobiota > Verrucomicrobiia > Chthoniobacterales > Terrimicrobiaceae > QYQL01. The sequence goes on from JBGSJQ010000068.1 coordinate 20,502, forward strand.
TTCCCGACAAGGATCATCTCCGGGCTGAGCGGAGAGACCAGCAGCTGATCAAACGTCCCCTGCTCCCGCTCGCGGGCGACGGAGAGCGATGTCACGATCAGCGTCGTAACAGTCAAAATAATGGCCACAAGGCTCGGAAGAATGAAATACGTGTAGTCGAGGTTGGGGTTGTATCTGTGCCGGATCACCAGCTCCGAGGGCGGTGTGCGACCTTTCCCGTCCATCTGCTGCTCATTGGAAAATTGCCGGACGATGTCCTGGATGTAGCTGAACGCGATCTGGCTGCTGTTCGAGCGGCGCCCGTCAAGCAAGGCTTGGAGCGGCGCGGGATCCCCCGTGGCGATCCGGCGCGAAAAATCCTGGGGAAACCTCAGCACGACCAGCGCCTGCTGGTCATCCAGCGTCTCGGTGACCGCCTCGTCGCTGTGCAGGAAAAGCACATTGGTAAATGCCTTCGCCCGGGATAGCCGCTGGATCAGCTCGATGGATTCCGGGCCGGCATCCTGATTGAAGATGGCGAGCGTGTTATTTTTGACCTCCAGGGTGGCGGCGAGAGGGAAGAGCGTGGTCTGGAGGATGACAGGAAGGATGAGGATCCGGCGGCCGGCCGGATCCCCGAGCAGGGCCTGAAGCTCTTTGATGATGAGGGCGCGAAGGCGGGTCAGAAAAAGCATGGGATCAGTCCAGTCGGCGGCGGGTGGCGCGCGCGGTGAGAAAAAGAAAAACGGAGGCCGCAACGACGAGGAAGAGAAGGTTGGGCAGGAGGACGCCCCAGATGTCGCCAGCAAGGAAAATCGTCTGCATCGCATTCACAAAATACCTCGCGGGGATCAGGTGCGTGATGCCCCGGATGACCGGCGGCATGCTCGAAATCTCGTAGATGAATCCTGAGAGCATCATCGCCGGCAGGAACGCCGCATTCAAGGCCGCCTGTGCGGCATTGAATTGGTTGCGGGTCAGCGTCGAAATCAGCAGGCCAATGCCCAGCACGCTCAGAAGGAAAAACGAGGCGACCAGCGCGAGCGCGCCAATCGACCCGCGAAATGGCACGCCCAGAACAAACACAGCCATGGCCACAATGATGAACAGGGAGATCATGCCCAGCGCGTAGTAGGGCAGGATTTTGCTGATCAGCAGTTCGCTTTTTGTCACCGAAGAGGCGAGGAGCGCCTCCATCGTGCCACGCTCCCACTCGCGGGCCACCACCAGCGAGGTGAGCAGCGCCCCGATCACCGTCATGATGATCGTGATCGAACCGGGGATCAGATAGTTGCGGCTCTCGGCGGAGGGGTTGAACCAGTAGCGCGGTTCAAGGTCGATGACGGCCTCATTGGTCTGCCCCCTGCGCTCAGAGCGTTGATCGAGCCAGTTCCTCCAGGCTCCCTCGGCGTAGGACGCCACGAAATTTGCCGTATTCGGCTCGGCCCCATCGGTGATCACCTGGACGGGGGCTGCGGCATCATGCCTGGCCATCCTCTCTCCAAAATCCGATGCAATGGCCACATAACCCCGGATCACGCCATCGGTCAGGGCCTTGTCGAGCTCGGCTCTCGTCGAGGCTGGAATAACCTTGAAATATGGCGTGGCCAGGAAGCTTTCCGCAAAGTGGGCGGCCTCGGCTCCGTCGTCCTCGACCAGCAGACCGATGCGGACCTTGCTGGAGTCCAGGTTGATCCCGTAGCCAAAAATGAAAAGCATCACGCCCGGCAGGATGAACGAGATAATAATGCTGCTGGGATCCCGGAGGATCTGCAGGGATTCCTTGTAGCAGAGTGCCCGGAGGCGGTGCCAGGAGAAGCGCGCGTGGCTCATCACGTGTGGGCCTCGATCAAGCTGATGAAGGCGTCCTCCATGGACGGGTTGGGCCTGTCGGCGCTGGCGGTTCGCGCCTTGAGTTCGTCGGGTGTGCCGAGGGCGATCAACTGCCCTCTGAACACGAGCCCGATGCGGTCGCAGTATTCCGCCTCGTCCATGAAGTGGGTTGTCACCATCACGGTGACGCCCTTCTCAACCACGCCGTTGATATGTGTCCAGAATTCACGGCGGGTCACAGGATCCACACCCGAGGTCGGCTCATCGAGAAAGAGGATGTCGGGCTCGTGCATGACCGCGCACGCAAGGGCCAATCGTTGTTTGAACCCAAGCGGCAGCGCGTCCGTGCCGTCGCCGAGGAAGTCATGGAGGTGAAAGATCCGGGTCATGTCCTCGACGGCCCGGCGCTGCTGTCTGCCCCGCAGCCCGTAAACTCCGGAAAAAAAATCAAGGTTCTGCCGGACGTTCAGGCTTCCGTAGAGCGAGAATTTTTGGGCCATGTAGCCCAGGCGCTGGCGGGCGCGGCCCGCGCTTTTTTTGAGATCGAGCCCCATGACTTCGGCCTTACCGGATGTCGGGGTCAGGAGCCCGCACATCATTTTGAAGGTGGTGGATTTTCCTGCTCCGTTGGGTCCGAGCAGTCCAAAAATTTCCCCCGGGCGCACGGAGAACGTGACGTTGTCGGTGGCCTTGAAGTCGCCAAAGGCCTTCGTCAGGTTGCTTGCTTCGATGACTTGGGCGGAAGAGGAAGTCTTGGCGGACAGGTGATCAGCCAAAGCCGAGCCTCCGCCCGGACCGCCGCCCAGAATGTCGATGAACGCATCTTCAAAGCGGGGTGGTGTCTCAGAAAAAACGGCCTTCTGACCGGCCGCGAGCGCATGGAGCCCCGGACGCCGTCCGGCTTCCCGCAAAAGAAGGCGGACGCTATCGCCCTGGATGACCCCGTCCATGACCTCGGGGGCATCGAGGGCGCGGGTGAGGATCTTCCGGCGGCTTCCCTCCAGGTGGCTGAGCAGCACGCAGCGTCCGTGCAGTTTGCCGGTGAGGTCTGCCGGGGGACCCTGATACAGGGCATGGCCGTTGTTGAGAAGGAGGACATTGTCGCAGGCTTCGGCCTCATCCAGGTAGGCCGTGCTCCAGAGCACGGTGACGCCGGCGGCCGTCAGCTCGCGCACCATTTTCCAAAGTTCGCGACGGGAAATCGGATCGACCCCGACGCCCGGCTCATCGAGAAGGAGAAGCTTCGGGCTACCGAGCAGAGCGCACGCCAGGCCAAGCTTCTGCTTCATCCCACCGGAAAGCTTGCCAGCAAGGCGTTCGGTGAAGCCCTCCAATCCGGTCAGCGAGAGCAAGCGCTCGAAGGTCGCCGCACGTCCTTCAACCGGCACGTCCCGCAGGTCGCTGTGCAGTCGAAGGTTTTCCTCGACCGTCAGGTCCTCATACAGACCGAATTTTTGTGGCATGTAGCCGACCAGCGGACGCATCTGCGGGCCGTCCTTCAAGGGATCCAGCCCGAGCGTTTCCACCCGGCCGCCGGTCGGCCCCATCAGCCCGGCAATCAGTCGGAGAAGGGTTGTCTTTCCCGCACCGTCGGGTCCGACAATGCCTGTGATGCAGCCCGAGGAAAATGTGCTGGTGATCCCGTCGAGCGCTGGACGGCCGTCCTTGGAAAACGATTTTCGCAAGGAATCCAAAACGATGACCGGAGGCTCCATCGTTCCTCAACCTCCCGTCAGCCGCACAGTGACTGGCATCCCTTGGCGAAGCGCCTCGTCGGCATCCGAAACGATCACCCGGAACCGGTAGACCAGCGCGGTTCGCAGGTCGGGCGTCTCGACGGATTTGGGCGTGAATTCGGCACGGGGCGACACGTAGCCAATCTGCCCGTGGTAGGTTTTCCCGGATTTCAGGTCGGTGGTGATTTCCACCGCAGCTCCCGGGTGCACGAGCCCGAGGAAGGGTTCGCTCACATACGCCCGCACCCAGACCGGGTTCTGGAGGTCGACGGTATAGACTGTGGCGCCTGCGGCCACGATCGCTCCCGGCTCCTCGGCCCGCGTCATGACGACGCCATCCTCCGCCGCGTGGAGAACCGTGTCGCCCAGGTCCGTCTCCGCCGTTTGCACGGCCGCCAGGGCTTTTTCCAGATCCGCGTCGGCTTGGGCGATCTCCTCTTTCCGGTAGCCGGCTTCCAGGAGTTGGAGATTTTGAACGGCGGAGTTGTAGCGGGCAGTCACTTCGCGGAGCAATGCGTCGGCGTGGTCATAGTCCTGCTTGGAGACGGCGCGGCTGGCGAGCAGTTCCTTTTGTCGCTTCAGCTCAATTTGTGCGTTCTCCATGGTCGCCTGGCGCTCGTTCACCGAGGCCCTTGCCTGCGAAATCTCCTCGGCGCGGTAGCCGCGGTGCTTCAGATCCCTTACAGCCTCCCGTGCGGCCAGTTCGGCTTTTGCCGAATCCAAGCGGTGTTGATAAGGCGCGGGATCCAGCTCTGCCAGCACCTCCCCCTTCGTCACCCGATCCCCTTCGTCTTTCGCCATCTTCTCCACCCGGCCGGAGACCCGGAAACCCAGGTCCACCTCGCGGATGTCCACGTTGCCGTAGAAAACCGAGCCATCCGTTCCGGGGGCGAAGGATCGCCACGCGATCCAGCCCAGCCCCACCAACCCCACGACGATCACCCCCACAACAATTTTTTTCTTCTTCACGATTTGCCTGCTTTCTTTTTTTTCTGTTGCCGAAGTCCCCTGAGCAAAACGCTGACGTTTTCCTCCACCACGGCCATGACCGCGTCCGCATTGTGACCGGAAAAATCCTTCCAGCCCATGCGGCGAAGGAGGGTCTCGCGTGCCGTGATCAGCCCCAGAAATTGCCCCATCAAGCTATGAGTCCGGAGCACTGTCACCGGATCTTCTGCCGAAACGCCGATCGCCAATCCCACCAACCGACTGACGGTCTCATGCGTGCGCCGCATGCCCCCCTCATAAATCACGTCAAACGCTGCCGTCGGACGCGTCTGTTCCCGCACAATGAGCGGGGCCAGAAGAATCCCCTGCTTGTCCGCGATCAGCACGCGGAATACCGAACCAAAAAACCTCTTCAAGAGCTCAATCGCCTCGTCCGGATCCTGCACGGATCCCTCTCCGAGCTCCCGTCGCATCATGTCGGCCGCCTCGCTGACCCGTCGAACGGCCTGACTCAAGACCTCCCGATACAAACCCTCCTTGCCCCCAAAATGATACGAAATACTCGCCACGTTCTGCCCCGCGCGCCTCGCAATGACCCTCACCGACGCCCCCTCCAGCCCGTCGTGGCTGAAACAAACCAGTGCCGCCTCCAAGAGCTGCCCGCGCGAACGCTCCCCCCGCCCCGCACGGACTGGCACCTCCAGTTTCGTCGAAAATCTCACCGTAAGATAAAAATGAACGCACGTTTTAATATGTCAAACGATCGTTTGAATAAAGCCCGTTTTTGTTTGAGGTGATTCAAGGATGGGTGGATCAAACGAGAAACCATTCAAGGCCACTAGAGCGTTTTAAATAATAATGTGGCCAGTGATTTGCGAACGCCGGAGGTTGCAGGGGCACGGGGGCAGTGAAGTGGCTGTGTGTGATCACACTGCCCGAGCTGCTGACGCGGTCCTGTGACCTTCGCCGCCGCAAAGCAGCGGCTAGAGAATTGTTTAAACCGCTCTAACCCCCCGAAGACGGATGATATTCAGGCCGCTGGCTGGACGGTGACCGAGCGTGTGGCCGGGAGGGCGGAGAGGATTTTTGAAACGGCGGCTGCGGCGGTCAGGCCGTGTTTCTCGCGGAGGACAGGGACGGATCCATGCTCGACGAACTGGTCTGGCCAGCCGACGCGCAGGACGGGCACGGAGATGTTTTGCTCCGCGAGGTGTTCCATGACCGCGCATCCGAATCCGTTCATCAGCACGTGGTCTTCCATTGTGCAGACGACCTCGCATCCCTGCGCGAAAAATTCGAGGGTGGCCGTGTCGAGAGGTTTGATCCAGCGGGCATTGATGACCGCCGTTGAGATGCCCTGCTTTTCAAGGATGGCGGCAGCCTCCAGAGCAAGTTCGCACATGTTGCCCAGGGCAAAGATGGCTGCACGGGTCCCGTGGCGCAGGACTTCCGATTTTCCGATTTCGAGGAGTTGGGGAGATTTTTTTGGGACGGCTCCTGTGCCGGCACCACGCGGGTAACGGATCGCGATGGGCCCGTCGTGGTAGTGGGCCATTGTCCAGAGCATGTCGGCGAATTCCTCTTCGTCCTTCGGCTGCATGTGGACGAGACCGGGGACCGGGCGCAGGTAGGCGATGTCGAAGAGACCGTGATGGGTGGGCCCGTCGTCGCCCGAGAGGCCGGCGCGATCCATGCACAGCGCCACGTTCAGGTTCTGCAGCGCCATGTCGTGAATGATCATGTCATACGCGCGCTGCATGAACGTGCTGTAGATGGCAAGGAACGGCTTCATTCCTTGCGCAGCGAGCCCGCAGGCGAAGAGGGCGGCGTGTTCCTCGGCGATGCCCACATCGAAGAAGCGCCCGGGATGGCGCTTGGCAAAGGCAACCAGCCCGGTGCCGGTCGGCATCGCCGCCGTGATCGCCGCAATCTTGTTGTTGTGGTCGGCGAAATTCGCGAGCGTCGTGCCGAGGATCTCGGAATACGTCGGGGTGGGAGAGGAGACGGTCTCGCCGGTGTCCAAATGAAATTTTCCGAGCCCATGGAACTTGTCCGGCTTTTCCAGTGCGGGCGCATAGCCTTTTCCCTTTTGGGTCAGGATGTGAAGGATGACCGGCTCGTTCTGGGCCTTGAGGAACTCAAACGTCTCGGTGAGCAGTCCGACATCATGGCCATCAATCGGCCCGTAGTAGCGGATGCCGAGGTCCTCAAAAATGACGCTGGGGGCGAGGAGGTTTTTGAGGCCGACCTCGGCTTTGTGGGCGAGCTTGCGGGCCTTTTTTCCAGCGATCCACTCGACGAATTTTGCCGCCTGGTCGTGGAGGTGGGCGTAGGCGGGGTTGGTAACGATGCGGTTGAGGTATTCCGCGACGGCTCCGACATTTTTGGCGATCGACCACTCGTTATCGTTGAGGACGATGATGAGTCGCTTGGTTGTGGAGGCGACGTTGTTGAGGGCCTCGAGCGTGACTCCGCATGTGAAGGCCGCGTCGCCGGCCACGCAGACAACATGCTCGCTGCCGCCCATTTGGTCGCGGGCGGCGGCCATCCCGAGGGCCGCTGAAAGCGCGGTCCCGGCATGTCCCGCTCCATAGCAATCGTGCGGGCTCTCGGTGCGCAGGAGAAAGCCATTCAGCCCCTCGTATTGGCGGATCGACGGAAACCGGTCGCGGCGCCCGGTCAGGAGCTTGTGGACATAGCCCTGGTGGCTGACATCAAAAAGAAATTTGTCTGTCGGGGTTTCAAAGACCCGGTGCAGGGCGATGGTGAGCTCGACCACGCCGAGGTTCGGCCCCAAATGTCCACCGGTTTTTGAGAGAACATTGATCAACTCGGCTCGGACATCGGCCGCGAGCTGAGGGAGGGACTCCGCCGGGAGGGCCTTGACGTCCTTCGGCGAGGAAATTCCGTTGAGCAGGGAGTTTGGAGGCAGCTTGGGCATGGGCTCAGGCCTCCTGCTCGTCAAAGGGTGCCAACTCGACCGCGCCCCGGGCATCGCGGGCGATCACCTGGATTCGCTGCTCGGCTGCGTCCAGCTTTTCCTGGCAGAATTTGACCAAGCCAACTCCCTCTTCGTAGCGGGTGATCAGCGCCTCCAGCGGCAGGCTGCCCTCTTCCATCTCTGAAACAATCTCGGAAACCCGCTGCATGGCGGACTCGAGGGTTGGTTTGTCGGTTTTCTGTCCCATCGTTTGTCAGGCAATTATCAATCAACTTGCGGGCGGAACGCAATCAGGATGTTCCTGCCCAGGAGCACCGGGGCACACTACCGGGCATTATTGGCGCGGCGTTCGGCTTCGGTGGCGAGGGCAAGGACCGTGTTTTTTGCCTCGATGAGGGCCTGGTTTTTGAGGCCGGCGACGAGGTTGGTGATCGGGACGCAGAGGTTCGTGTAGCAGAGGAGGGTGCGGTCGCCATCGTAGGGCTCAATGCGCAGGGAGCCATCGCTTTGCTTGGCCAGCGGGGACTTGAGCAGCTTCCAGGAGACCGTGAAGTCCGGGCCGGAGCGCAGGTAGGTATTGCGGACCGTGTAGCTGGTTTTCTGGATCACCGGGGCCTTGACGGTGTAGCGGACGTCCTTCGTGCCGTCCGGGTTTGTTGCTATGACCTGGGCGTTGAGGAGGCCGGGCGTGTAGGAGGGGGCGGCGGCGTAGTCGGTAAAGAGATCGGCGACAACCGAGGGTGGGGCATTCACCACACGATAAAGGCTGAGCTCCGGCCAAGGGGCCCCGGGGACGTCCGTGCTTTTGACCACGGTCTGTCCTTCTGCCAGTTCGTCGCGCTGGGATTTTGGCACCTCCTTGACCAGATCGGCAAAGAGCGGGGTGCTGGCGAGGAGAAGGGCAAGCAGGGCGGCACGAATCATGGGAGGATCCTACGCCAGTTTCTGGGGAAGCGCAATCAGCGGCCAAAATGGGCGACAACCTCCTCGTAGATGGCGAACTGCCGAGCGAAGACGGTGGACCAGGAGTATTTGCTGCGCGCCTCGGCGCTGGCGGCAAGGCCGGCAGCCCGCAAGTCGAGGGTGAATTTCGATTCGATGGCATCCGCGAGCGCGCCGGGCGAATTTTCCGCCGCCCAGAACTCCTGACCGCTGAAAATAATGCGATCCATGTAGCTGCCCCGGATGCCGACGACGCACGTGCCGCTCGCCTGGCTCTCAAGGGTGACGAGCCCGAACGTTTCCTGGACGCCCGGATGCACGAAGAGGTCGGCAGCACGGTAAATCGAGGCGAGCTCCATGGGGTCCGTGCAGTAAGGCATCCAATGTACGCTTCCGGTTTCTTCGCGGAGGCGGAGCACCGACGGACGCTGGGTGCCATCGCCCGCGCAAATCAGGTGGTATTTGCCGGGGCATCGGGCGTGCAGGATGGAGAAGGCCTCAAAGAGGGTGCGCACGTTTTTTTCCGGAGCGAGGCGGCCGACATAGAGAAGGGCCCGGGCGGAAAGCGGGATCCCCAAACGCTCGCGAGTATAAGCCCGGTCATCGATGTCGGGGATGAATACGCCGGCGTCGACGCCGAGGTCCACGGTGTGCATGCGCTCGACCCCCCACCCCGCCAGAAGCCGGGTCAGCGCCGGGCTCGGAACAAAAGTGCACTCAAAATGGTTGTAGAGCGCCTGCACGTAGCGACGGCAAATGTCGTCCGCAATCGAGATCGCCACGCGACCAAAAAATTTGGCGACCGTTCGCATCTGGGATTCCGGAAAGTGGGAGTGATAGAACCCGACAACCGGGATTTCAAGGCCGCGTCCCGACGCGACCGCCTTCCATGCGACCTGGTAGGGATCGCCGGATTCGATGATATCCGGGCGCTCGCGTTCCAGCGCCTCCTCGACAAGATGGAGTTTGGTGAGTGCGCGGTAGCGGGAGGTGCGGGAGATCAGCGGGGAGGCAATCGTGTAGGTTCTCACCTGGTCGTCCCCGCTCGATCCCGTGGTCTCCCCCGGCACGATGATGACGTGCTGGCAATCGGACCGGACTTTGCGAACAAAAGCCGACTTTTGCTCAATATACCGCCTCACTCCACCGCTTACGGGGGAGTAGAACTGGGTCAGATCGCAGATTTTCAATGGGAGAGAGAAGCGAAGCTGGCAGGCGGATTATTCGGCGGATGCGAGCCAGCGCTCGGCCTCAATCGCCGCCGCACACCCCTGGCCTGCGGCCGTGATGGCCTGACGGTAAACGTGGTCGGCCACATCGCCGGCGGCAAAAACCCCCTGGATATTCGTAGCCGTTCCGGATTTCTGGACCAGGTAGCCATTGTCGTCCGTGTCGAGGATCCCCCGGAATGGGGCCGTATTGGGTTCGTGGCCGATGGCGACGAAGACGCATTTAACCTCAAGCTCGCTCTCGGCTCCGGTCTTCGTGTCCTTCAGCTTCACGGCGCGCACCTCGCCGGCCTCGTCGGTCAGGTAAGCGGAGACCGTCGCATTCCATACCGGCTCAATCTTCGGGTTGGCCAGCGCACGGTCAGCCATGATTTGCGATGCCCGCAGGGTGTCGCGGCGGTGGACAAGATACACCTTCGAGGCAAAGCGGGTCAGGAATCCGGCCTCCTCACAGGCGGAATCCCCGCCGCCCACGACACAGACCGGGACGTTGCGGTAAAATGCCCCGTCGCAGGTCGCGCAGGATGTGACGCCGTGGCCGATCAGTGCCGATTCGCCTTCGAGTCCGATATAGCGTGGAGAGGCGCCGCTGGCGATGATCAGCGCTTTTGTTTCCTTCCACTCCCCATCAACCTTCACACGGTGCGGGGTGCCGGGCTCAAATTCCTCGACGACTCCGTATTGGTAACGAGCACCGAATTTCTCCGCCTGCTGGTGCATCCGCTGGATCAGCTCCGGACCATCAACGCCCTCCGGAAATCCGGGAAAATTTTCCACCGCCGTCGTGGTGGTGAGCTGTCCGCCCGGGAGCCGCCCCTCCAGCACGAGAGGAGAAAGGCTGGCTCGCGCAGTGTAGATGGCCGCAGTGAGACCGGCGCAGCCGGTTCCAACGATGATCACGTTTTCCATAGGTCGGGGAAGTAAACACGATCTCCCTCCCGCAGCAAAACGAATAAATCAGCCCTTGTTCACCCTCGCTCGGAGGGTGCAGGACAAAAAAACGGCAAAAGGTTGAGTCGCCATTTTTTGCGTGCAAAAGATATACTTTTATATATTATTTTGCTATGAACACTGTCAAAAGCATCCTCTGGAAACTCGGCTCTTTTAAGCAAATGGAACGCGGCACCCTCTCGGTTATCCGCCAAACTCCCAACGGTCCCTCCTGCAACTTTCAAAGGTGGGATGGAAAGCGCCACCGCTCCGAATACATACCCGCCGACCAAGTCCCTGTGGTAGAAGCCAATCTTCTGCGCTACAGGGAGTTTCAATCCCTGGTTGACCAATACGTTGACTCGGTCAGCCAGCAATCACGGCAGGAGCGACTGGCCGGTGCCAAAAAAAAACGCCTACCCCAAACATCTGCCTCGCCCAGGAAGAGGAAATCCAAGACCTGATCGCCGCTTTCCGCAGCCGTAGGATGGACTCGTTCTGGAATGCCCGCCTCAACTCACGCGCCGCTGAGAGCGCCCCCCTCGCTGCAGAATTGAAGATTTTTGTCCTGCACCCCAACTTGTTGCAGTGGGCATTTTTCCTTTGCGGAAAGCCCTAATCAGGTCAATACTGACCCTCCCGACCTGATGATCACTCCTTCCCGAATCGCCCTTCTGGCTATTTCCGCGGCCCTTGCCTGCGGCACGCCAGCCCGCGCTGGCAACTCCCCGGAGTTCGAGAGCTACGCAATGCTTCTCCGGCAAAACGAGATTCTCAAGGTTGAGCCCCAGGTCGTCACCCCCACCAATTTCCGCTCAGGATTCAACCGCTATCCGTGGAAGACGCGGATCGTGACCACGATCTTCTGGATTGGCGAGCGCCCCACTGCCAACAATCCGGTTCCCAACTGCAAGAGCTCCTGGGATGCCAGGTGGGCTTCGAACTACGGCGGATACGACAATCCTGAACCCTCAGCCCGCCGCAACTTCGTTCCAAAGGGCTTCGTCCCCCGCCAAAACCCGTTCTACGTGGCCCTCCCCTATAACGATGTCACCCGCGGAACAACCAAACCCGAGTCCCGCAAGGCCATCCCGTGGTTCAAGCAAGCCTTCGAGCGCCCTGGCAAGTCAGTTTGCAAAGGGCGCTGGATCGCCATCCGATACAAGGGCCGCATCGCCTACGCCCAGTGGGAGGACTGCGGCCCGTTCCGCACGGACCACTGGCAGTATGTCTTCGGCAACCAGCGCCCCCTCCCCAACCTGAACCAGGGGGCCGGGCTCGATATCTCCCCAGCCGTCCGCGATTACCTCGGCATGGGCAGCAAGGATGTCACCGACTGGAAATTTGTGGAAGCCCGCGACGTTCCACCGGGCCCTTGGACAAAGTACGGCGACAACAACACGTTCGTCCTCCAGCGGCGCGGCGTCGATCTCTTCCTGGTCGATCGCAACAACGCCTACGGTGCCCGCAAGTAGAGAGATCCAACCCGGCTTGAGAATCTAATTCTTTTCGCGAATTACCCGCCGACAGCGCAGGAGCGCAACTCTTCGATCGTCGCAAATTCCAGCGACGAAGCGTGCGTGGATTCCAACACCACCCGGGGGGCCATCCCCTGGTCAAAAGCCTCTTTCCAGCGGGGTGCACACAGGCACCACCGGTCACCGGCAACAAGCCCAGGAAACCCCATCTCCGGGTGCGGTGTCGACAGATCATTCCCAACCTGCCTCGAAAACTCCAAAAAATCGTCCGTCATCACCGCACAGACGGTGTGAACCCCATGGTCCCCGGACCCTGTGTGACAGAACCCATCACGATAAAAACCCGTCTTCGGTTCGTGACAACACGCCTCCAGCTCCCCTCCCAATACATTTCGCGCCATAGCGGAAACTCTCCTACGATTCCCCTCCCAATGCAAGCCCGGCCGGGTTTTTGACGGATCTGCGGAATGAACGAACCCAAACAAGCGCCATTGCTCGCCTCTGCTGATAAATCCGCTTGGAGCCCAGCGGCAGTTCTTCTGACTGCCACTGACCGAAAAAACACCCCGTCCATGGACGTCGGATGGACGGTTCTTCGCAGGGTGCATGACGGCAGAATTATAAAGATCC
>JBGSJQ010000069.1:0-10016 GCA_041741775.1 Terrimicrobiaceae bacterium
CCGCCGACACCGAGGCCTACGCCGCCATCGAATCCCTCGGCCCGCGCGCCGCCCCGCTCGACAAAAAACTCACCGCCCTGCACGCCCGCCAGCCCGGCAATTTCCGGCTCAACTCCGCCCTCGTCACCCGCGGCCTGCTCCCTCTGGACCAGCTTTTTCGGGGCATCAGATGATGACCAATGCCTCCTCGACATTCAGATAATCAGCCACGAAAATCCTCAAAATTTCATGAGCAATCCGACCCCCGCATCCGAAATCCACCGGGCCCAAAAGACCGCCGAAATCGACAAGGTTCCCAAGAAAGAGAAAATGCTCTACGGGTTGGGCGGGCCCTCGCTCGGGTTGGTTGACCAGATCGTTCAATACCAAGTGCAGCAGGTGCTGGTTTACGGACTCGGCATGTCACCGGTTCTCAACTCGATGATCCTCATGATCTTCCGTATCTGGGATGCCCTCATCGATCCCCTGATGGGCTGGATTTCGGACAACACGCGCACGCGCTTCGGCCGCCGCCGCCCTTACATGTTCATCGGTTGCCTGCTCATGGGCCTCACGTTGCCCTTCGTTTGGCGCTTCAACGAGCACTGGAGCATGATGTGGATAGCCGTCTGGTTCACCCTGGCCGGCATTATCATGTCCACCTTCACGACCATCTACAACATCCCCTACCAGACGTTGAAGATGGAGATGACGCCCGACTACAACGAGCGCACCAGTGTCAATGTCTATGCCGGCATCATCGGGACCCTCTTCGGCCTTATGACCCCCTGGATTTGGAAGCTCTCCCAGAACCCGTTCTTCACCGGACAGGCGGCTGACGCAGAACCCAATACCCTCTATGGCATCCGCAATATCGCGATCTTCTTTGCCATCCTGGTCATGATTATTGGACTGATCCCCACCTTCGCCTGCAAAGAGCGCTACTATGCCAATGCCTCAAAGCAAAAAAAAGAGCCGCTCATCAAAAGCTTGCGCCTGACGCTTAGGAGCAGGCCCTTCCTTATGATGCTCGTCATTATTTTCACGATGAATCTCGAGGGCTTGGTGACCGGTTTGGGCGGTTACCTTTCGCTCTATTATGTCTTTGGTGCGGACAAAGCTTTTGCGGCCACTGTGGGTGGGGTTACCGGATCGATCAGCAGCGTCCTGGGACTGATGAGCATTCCCCTCTACGGCTGGCTGGCGTCTCGCATCGGCAAGGAGCGCTCACTCCTCATCGTCACCATCAGTCACATGGTCATCGCTGCTTCCATCTGGTTCTGCTACAACCCGGCCTACCCCTGGCTGGTGATGGTTCCCGGCCTGCTGAATGGAGTGTTCGGAGCAGGTCTCTGGGTCGTCGTGGGGTCGATGAAGGCCGACATCGTGGACGACGATGAGGCGAGCACCGGCGAGCGGCGCGAAGGCTCCTTTGAGTCCATGTTCTCCTGGTTTCTCAAGTTCACCGGCACGATCTTTGCCGGCATTTCCGGATTAATCGTGGTCGGCGTTGGCTTCAAGATCGAACTCGGTGTCGCGCAAGCCGATGGGGTCTTCACCCGGATGATCCTGCTCATGTCCCTCGTCCCCATGATTCTCGGCGCACTGCAAGCCTACCTGATCCTAACCTGGCCACTCACCGCCGGGCGCATGGAGGAAATCCGCGAAAAACTCGAAGCCCGGCGCGGCAAGATCGACATGGATAGCGGCGGGATCACTTCTGCCTGAGCCCGAGAAGCCACCTTGGCCAGCGCCTTATCGACATTCGGAAATTTACCCCAAACATAGCTAAATTCCTGTGAACAATCCGAATTCCACACCTGCCTCCGAAATTCATCGCGCCCACAAGACCGCCGAAATCGACAAAATTCCCAAGAAGGAGAAAATTCTCTACGGCATGGGCGGTCCCTCGCTCACCTTGGTTGACGTGGCCACCCAGTACCAAATCCAGCAGGTGCTGGTTTACGGACTCGGTATGTCACCCATCCTCAACGGAATGATCATTATGATCTTCCGTCTCTGGGACGCCTTCATCGATCCTCTGATGGGCTGGATTTCGGACAACACGCGCTCGCGATTCGGGCGTCGCCGCCCTTACATGTTCGTCGGCTGCCTGCTCATAGGCTTAGGGTTGCCCTTCTTTTATCGCTTCAACGAAGACTGGAGCATGAACTGGATAGCCGTCTGGATTACCGGCTTCGGCATTCTCATATCGACCTTCACGACGCTCTACAACATCCCCTACCAGACGCTGAAAATGGAGATGACGCCCGACTACAACGAGCGCACCAGCATCAATGTCTATGCCGGCATCATCGGAGCCCTCTTCGGCTTCATCTACTCCTGGGTTTGGAAGCTCACCCAGCAACCGTTTTTCACCGGACAGGTCGCTGGCGAGGAACCCAATACACTGCTTGGCATCCGCAACATCTCGATCTTCTTTGCCATACTGATCGTCATCATCGGCTTGATCCCAACCTTCGCCTGCAAAGAGCGCTACTACGCCAAGGCCTCGAAGCAAAAAAAGGAGCCGCTCATCAAGAGCATGCGCCTCACACTGACGAGCAAGCCCTTCCTCAGAATGCTCGCCATCATTTTCACGATGAGCCTCGAGGGCTTGGTGACCGGGTTGGGCGGTTACCTTTCGGTCTATTATGTTTTTGGTGGTGACAAAGTTTTTGCGGCCACCTTCGGCGGGATCTCCGGCACCTTGGGCAGCATCCTGGGACTGGCGAGCGTTCCGCTGTTCGGCTGGCTGGCAAACCGCTTCGGCAAGGAACGCTCACTCCTCCTCGTCACCCTCTCCCACATCGTCATCGCTGCTTCTATCTGGATCTGCTACAACCCGGCCCACCCTTGGCTGGCGATAATTCCTGCCGTTCTCAATGGTGTGCTCGTTACGGGCCTCTGGACGGTCGTTCCGTCGATGAAGGCCGACATCGTGGACGACGATGAGGCACGCACCGGCGAGCGGCGAGAAGGCTCCTTTGAGTCAATGTTCTCCTGGTTTCAGAAGTTCACCGGCACGATCTTTGGCGGCATTTCCGGATTCATCGTGGTCGGCGTCGGCTTCGATATCGATCTCGGCGCCGCGCAGGCCGATGGCGTCTTCACGCGAATGATCCTACTCATGTCCATCGTCCCCATCATTCTCGGCGCATTACAAGCCTACCTCGTCTTCACCTGGCCACTCACCGCTGGTCGCATGGAGGAAATCCGCGCAAAACTCGAAGACCGGCGTGGCAAGATCGACATGGACAGCGGCGGGATCACTTCCGCCTGAGCCCGCGAAATCACCTTCGCCATATGATCCTTCGCTGCCTAGATCTTCTCATCCTGAACAGATCCCTTTTCTTCCACTCCAAATAAAATGAAACCCATCATGTCCAAAATTTTGAATTTCCTGGCTATTTCTGTCGCCACACTCGTCCTGCTCTCGAATGGAATTCGCGCGGAGAATCCACCCGGCTCGCCCGGCTCCAACGACGCCTACGCCGATAAGGAATCGATTCAATTCAACTACGCCGAGGCGTTGCAAAAGTGCCTCTATTTTCTGGAGGCGCAGCAGAACGGAAAGCTTTCTCCCAACAACCGCGTTGGCTGGCGCGGTGATGCAAACCTGACCGATGGCCAGGACATCCATCACGACCTCGCAGGGGGCCTTTTCGATGCGGGCGATCACTGGACCGCCAACATTACAATGGCCTTCCTCACCACCACGCTCGCCTGGAGTGCGGTGGAAAAGCCTGAGGGTTGGATAATGACCGGCCAAATAGACGAGCTCCTGGAAACGCTCATCCACATGAACAATTACTTCATCAAGTGCGTTCTCAATCCGGAGGTGAACGATCCGGCCACCAAGCTTGAAATCGCGATTGGTTGCGGCGGCCGCGAGGGGGTGCCCGACCCGCCTGTGCATGCGATCTGGGCGGGGGCCGAAATGGCGTCTGCCACAGACCCGGCCACGGGCAAGCCGTTCACGAACCGGCCCACCTTCCGGCTCAACTCCAGCGCTCCCGGCGGAGATGTTCCCGCCGCGATGGCCTCGGCAATGGCGGCCAGTTCGATGGTCATCCGGGCCCATGGAGACCTGCTCGCAAAGAAATCCGGTTATGCCGATTTCAACGCGAGCGCCTATGCCGACCAACTCTACAATCTCGCCGGCAAGCTCACCACTTTCGCTCAAGCCAACATGGGGCCTGTAATTGCGGACGATCTCCCGGCGGAAAAAAAGGAGGCCATTATAAAAACCCGCAATAGCGCGCTTCGAAGCGATGGCGAAATCGTCGAAACCGGCTACCGCAGCGGGCCCGTTGGGCAAATCTTCTCCGCCTTGACGTGGATGGCCCGCGCAAGTGAAGACTCCGCCCAGGGGCAGTCATGGATCGACCGTGCCGAAGAGTTCTACGAGGGCCCCTACAAAGCGGAGAACTACACGGGGTTTTGGCACGACTACGGCTGGGGAGACATGGGTAAACTTGGCGCCTACAACATGGTGAGGCTTCTTCCAGATGCGGAACAATACCACTTTGAGCTCCAGGATTATTGCGTCAGCTTTCTTAAGTACAACCCCACCCCCGGCGGCCTGCGAATTCGCGAAAAATGGGCACATGAATACGGCAGCCTCCGCCACGCCAACAACGCCGCCGCCATCGTTCTCTACTACAGCGATCTCGTGGATAGTGCGCCGGTTCTCTCCGGCAACACCTGGTGGAAAGGGTCGCTTACGAATGACGAACTCAAGTCGCTTTTCGTGCGCACGGCCAAACGGCAGGTGGATTACGCCCTCGGGGCAAACCCCTATGGCCGCAGCTATCTTGTCGGGTTCGGTAAGGACCCATTCAACAACCCCCACCACCGCGGAGCCTTCGGCCCGTGGGACGGCTACGACCATTTCATCGAAGGCAAAGATTCCCGCCGGACCACCTCGCGTCACATCCTCTACGGAGCCCTCCTCGCGGGGCCGGATATCCGTGACGTTTTTCTCACCGGAGACAAGACCCACACTTGGCAAAAAGTTCCCGGAAGCACCGAGGAGGACACGTATTACCTTTTCTCGAACCGCAAAGGTGAAGCCGTTCGCAAAACCGGCTACACCTTTGATCCGAAGGACCTCCCGGCGCAGGATGTGATGGATTCGAAATTCAACGAAGTGGCACTCGACTACAACGCCGGTTTCATGGCCAGCCTGGCCTGGCTCAACGCGGCCGGCCTCAGCGACGGAAGCGCCCTTCCCGATTCCGAATTCCCGCCTAAGGAAGTTCGCGACGAATCGCTCGACCCCCGCAATACCGACCGCGAGTTTTTCGTCACCGGCAAACTGGTCGAGGACTCCGGTCTCGACTCCAAAATCGAAGCGCGGATCTGGAACAGAAGCCGCTGGCCCGCACGGGAACTGCAATCTCCGGTGGTGAGATTTTACTTCTCCCATCCCGGCGTGGTGTCCGCCTCGTTGTCTGACGCCCCGGGCGCAGTCCTGAGCGAAATAAAAACCGACGACGCCGGGAAAACCTTCTTCGAGATCTCATGGCCCGGCGTCACGCTTGCCCCTGTCAACTCCGCATCAAACTCCCGGGCCTTCACGCTCCGACTCGAGGCAGACGCCTGGGACTCGAAGGATGATTGGTGGCGGACCAATGCCTCGGACAATGCCGTCGCCGTTCTTCCCAATGTCCCGGTTTTTCAGTCCGAAAAAACAATTGGAGGAACCGCTCCCCGATAAGTTCGCCTCCGCCACCCTCCGCGCCGCCGAATGCCGAATTCAACAACCCAAATCAGCACGAACATCCGCGCCCGACAGGGCGCTGAGCATCGAGACCTCTCTGCCGGCTTCGTCCCTGCGACTCTTCATCCTCACTCCCAAGCCATGATCCTCAAATCCATTCTACTCCATCCCGACGGCCCCGCCGACGGGCCGATGCTCGATTGCTACGAGCCCTTCGGCGAAACCTTCACCGATGCCGCCGTCGTGATGCTACCCGGCGGTGGCTACGAAGGACTCTCGGCGCAGGAAGGCGAGGGCTTCGCCGGGGTTTTCCAGCTCTGGGGCTTCCGCGCCTTTGTCTGCAACTACCGACTCGGCTCCAGCGGCCACCGCCATCCGGACATGCTCCACGATGCCGCCCGCGCGGTTCGTTACGTTCGCGCCCATGCTGCGGACTTGGGCGTGGACGCAAACAAAATCATCCTCATCGGCTCCTCAGCCGGCGGCCACCTCGCGGCCACCTTGTTGACGAAATGGGACGCTGGTCGGCCCGACGATCCCGATCCGGTCGAGCGCGTCAGTTCACGCCCTGACCTTGGGGTTTTATGCTACCCTGTCATCACCATGCAGGAAGGCACCCACGGCGGCTCCCGGAATAATCTTCTGGGAAAAAATCCCTCGGCGGAACTGGTGCACGCACTCTCCGCGGAATGCCACGTGACCCCGCAAACCCCCGAATGCTTCGTCTGGCATACCCATGCGGATGGCTGCGTCCCCGTTGCCAATGCCCTGCTCTTCATCAATGCACTCCACGCGGCCGGAGTGCCCTTCGAGTTTCATGTCTATCAAGATGGCGACCACGGTCTCGGCATGAAGGACGGCCACCCCTGGACCCAAGACTGCCTCAACTGGCTGCGCCGCCGCCTCAGCAAATAACCCGAACTCCACCCTTGGTAAACAATGCGACACCTGTTCCGACTCGCCGTTAAATTCTGCGCACTCATCGCGCTGTTCAGCGGTATCCTGCACGCCGCCGAACCCATACCCGCCGCCCACTACAACGTCCGCGATTTCGGCGCAGTCGGAGACGGCAAAAACCTTGACAGCCCCGCCATCGACCGCGCCATCCAAGCCGCCGCCGCCGCGGGTGGCGGCACCGTGCTCTTACCCGCGGGCACTTACCTCAGCGGCAGCATTCACCTCCAGAGCAACATTAACCTCCACCTCAGCGCAGGCGCGACGATTCTCGGTGCTCCCCAGGAGATGAACGCCTACGACGAAACCGAAGTATTCACCGGTATCGCGTATCAGGATGGTGGACACACCTACTTCCGCAACAGCCTCATCTGGGGCGAAAACCTGACGAACGTTTCCATCACCGGCCAAGGCATGATCGACGGCGCCGGACTCACGATTGACTCCTCCCTCCTCGATAAAATGTGCGGCTTCGGCACAGGCCTTCCCGCCGATACCAACGCCTACCCGCCCGTGCGCCTCGGCAACAAAGCCCTCACCCTCAAACTCTGCAAAAACGTCCTCATTCGTGACATCACCATCGTCCACGGCGGACACTTCGCGATTCTCGCCACCGGCTGCGACAACCTCACGATCGACAACGTCACCATCGACACCAACCGCGACGGCATCGACCTCGACGCCTGCCGCAACACCGTAGTCTCCAACTGCCGCGTTAATTCGCCGACCGACGACGCCATCGTTCCCAAGAGCAGCTACGCGCTGGGGGAGCCGCGTATCACCGAAAACCTCACCATCACCAACTGCCAGGTTTCTGGTTTTGCCGAAGGCACCTTGTTGGATGGCACGCACCAGCAGTCCAAATATCGCATGGGCCGGATCAAGCTCGGCACAGAATCCAGCGGCGGCTTTCGCAACGTCACCATCTCCAACTGCACCTTCCGCAACTGCAAAGGCCTCGCCCTCGAAATGGTGGACGGCGGCATCATGGAAAACATCACCGTCACCAACCTCACCATGATGGATGTGGACCACTACGCCATCTACATCACCACCGGTAGCCGCAACCGCACGCCCAACCTCACCACCCCGAGCCGCATGAGGAATATCCTCATCTCCAATGTCATCGCCGATAGCGTCGGAAAGATGAACGGCATCCACATCTCCGGCCTACCCGACGTCCCCCTCGAAGGCATCCGCTTGGACAACATCCGCCTCACCAGCAAAGGCGGCGGCACCAAGGAACACGCGGCCATCAAGCCAAAGGAACTCGGCAACAACTACCCCGAGCCCTGGATCGTCGGCATCCTCCCCGCCTACGGCATCTACGCCCGCAACGTCCGCGACTTGGAACTCGCCAACATTAGCGTCGATTTTGAAGAAACCGACTACCGCCCCGCCGCGGATTTCTCCAACATCCAGTATCTGGAAATCGACAACTTCAAAGCCGAGCTCGCCGAAGGCGTAAAAGCCGCCATTTTCGCGCCCGACGTGAAACAGATCGTCATCCGCAACTCACCGGTGCTCACAACCGAATAATACCAACAACCCGAACCATCCTGACAACCCATCATTCCAATCCGCTGAGACTGACTCATCATGAAATGCCCTTTCATAATTCGCCTTCCTCTCCAGATAATCCTGGCTTTGCTGTCGATCGCGAGTGTCCGTGGCGAACTCTCCACGGTCGACTGGAACGCCATTCAAAATCCGGTTTACGCCCACCCCGAGTGGTCGGTGAAGGACGCTTGTGTCGCCTTCAACGGGGATGAATACGTTGTCTTCTTTTCAGCTTTTTTCCAAGACCGTGGCCAGATCCGTTCCTATATTTCCGCCGTGCGGACACGGGACTTCAGGTCCTTTTCCGAACCCTTCCTCCTGTGGACCGGCGAGGAGGACGGTTGGACCGGTCTCTGCTCGCCGAATATTTCCCGGATCGACGGAAAGTTCGTTCTGACCTTCAACACCTGGGGCCATAACGACAATGGCCATCCCAACGGCCGGTTTAACCAACTCCTCTATGCCGTCTCGGAGGACCTGATTTCCTGGAGCGATCACAGGCCACTCGGAGAAAACCTGACGAGGGGCAAGCGAGCCATCGATGCGGCCCTCTACGAGGACAAGGGGGTTTACTTTCTTGTCTGGAAGGCGTTCCAGACACCTAAGATCGCCTATGCCAGGGATTTGGACGGCGAATGGACCGCCATGGAGGATCCGGATTTAGGCTGGTTTGAAAACGCCCAGATTCTGGATATAGATGGCGAGACCTGCATGCTCTTCACCGGTCGGGGCCACCATCCTTACCTGGTTCAGGTGACGTTGTTCAATCCCGACGGGGAGCCCGCCTTTAGCGCCTCCAAGAAACAGCCTTTGGTCGTTCCGCTCCAGTCATTCAACACGCATGAGCGGGCCAATGCCGCTTTCATGTGGTGTGAGGCTGGGAAGGATGGATTGTATCGCTACCTTATTTACGCGGGATCTACCGAGGGTGAAAGCTATGCCGGCAGGGGCTACAACCGACTTGGGCTCGTCCGTTCGTTGGATGGAATCCACTGGAGCGTGCCAGGGGGCCGGGCGGACCAGGAGAGGGTTCCTTGATTGAACCCAAACTACGCAGCCGCTTTAGCGAAATAAAAAGCCGGAGGGGAATTTTAACGCAGAAAGGGGAAAAGGTGTTGATGCTTTACCTTTGTGCAACGATTACAAACCAGTGCTCCCGCCCGAAATATTAACGTCAATCCGAACGGATCTGATCGTAAATAGGCTATGATCCGCGCGATCCGTGGCTAAAAACTCCGGCTCCTTAAATTTATATTTATCGGACCTTGGGCTTACTGCGCGACCACGACACTGACGCCATGCTCACGCAGGAGCGCCGCGATATCCGCAGGTGGTGGGGCATCCGTCACTACTGCGTGCAGGCGCCGCACGTGCAGCGTCACGCTTGTCGAAGAGCGTTTAAATTTCTCCGCGTCGAGCAGCATCACCACCCGCGACGCGCAGCCCGCCAGCGCCCGCTTCACCTCGATCTCGAGCGGATTCGGATCCGTCGGCCCCCGCTCGGCATCAAAGCCGGTGGCACTCAGAAAACACACGGATGCGCGTTGGCGTTCGATAAACTGCAAGGCCTCCGGACCGACCACATTGCCCGACACCTGGCTCAGCCAGCCGCCGGGTAACTTCACGGGCAAGGCCGGCTGCTGCGCACGCACTCGCAACGCCACGGGCAGGCTGTTGGTCAGCACCGACACCCGCGCTTCCGGCAAATGATCAACCAACGCCGCGACCGTCGTGCCACCCTCCAACGCAATCGTGTCGCCCTCCCGGATAAAGCGCGCCACCGCGCACTCAGCTATGA
>JBGSJQ010000070.1:0-16809 GCA_041741775.1 Terrimicrobiaceae bacterium
ACAAACTACTTTTACCGCATCCAATCGACCAACGCCGTCGGCGACTCCACTTGGAGCGCCACCGCCTCCGCCACGACTTTTCCCGACGCCGCCCTCGCAGTCATCGTGCCCACGACCACCGTCGCCGAAACCTCCGGCTCATTCACTGCCACCGTCGCCCGCGCCGCCACCACCGGCAGCCAAGTCGCCATCCTCTCCAGCAACGATGCGCGCTTCACCGTGCCCGCGTCCGTGACCATCGCCGACGGCCAGACCAGTGCCAACTTCACCGTCACCGTCAACGACGACACCATCCTCAACCCCTCCGCCACCGCGGTCATCACCGCCACTTTCCCCGACGCTCTGATCGGCGAAAGCTTCACCGGCGCAGCTGACACGAACGTCACCAGCCAGGACACCGGCTGGGGCTGGGGCAGCGCATGGTATGAAAGTCTTGCCAGCGCTATACTGACCGAACCGGGTCTCTCGTTCACCAAAAACGGCACGATCAGCGCACCCGACACCCGTTCCGCCCGTCTGTTCAGTGGCACCAACAGCAGCGACAACCGCCGCAACTTCCCCGCCAAACTCTCCACCGGCAGTGTCTGGGTTTCCACCCTCCTTTACCGCAACAGCAGCAACTGGGGCACCCAAATGATCCTCCGCGAAGAAACCGGTGGCGGAGACTGGGCCCGTGTGCGCTACGTCAGCAACACCGCTCACTGGGAACTCGAGGCCGGCACCGGCAACAGTATCCAGCTCTACAACTCCAACCCCTACCCGACGACCTTCTTCGTTGTCATGGAATTCGACTTCACCAATCGTAAAGTCCGCGCCTGGTTCAACCCCGATGTCTCCGGCGGCTCACCCGTCAATGCCATCGGTAGCGGTGAAGTGGACATGCAGATAGGACTCACCGGCATCAGCCGCCTCGATTTCAGTGGCTACAGCAACCTCGACCAATTCGATGAGTTCCGCCTAGCCACCAGTTTCGCCGGTCTCTATTCCGGAACCGCCGTCACCGGTAACGTCAGCGTCAGCGACGACGAACAGCCCACTCCGATGGCGCTTTGGCAAGCCGAGCACTTCACCACCGGGCAGCTCACCAACCCCGCGCTCGAGTCCACCCTCTGGGGCCCGAACGCCGACCCCGACGCCGACGGCCTCAACAACCTCCTCGAATACGCCTTGGGCGGCGATCCCCTAATCCCAAATGCCACAGACATTCCCGTCTATGGCTTATCCCCCGCCGGGACCCACCTCCAACTCACCTTCCTCCGCGCCCGCGCCGAGCTCACCTACGAAGTCCTCGCCAGCAGCACACTCGCCCCCGACTCCTGGGCTGTCATCGCCACCAACCCCGGCACCGTCTCCCTCACGACCCCCGTCACCGTGACCGACAACGTATCCATAACTCCCCGACGCTTCCTCCGCCTCCGCGTCACACCGTAGCGGAGCGCTTCGCCGTTCCGGCCCCCCCACTAAAGTATCCATGCCGATACCCCGCATTCTTCGCAGGAGTTTTTTACACGTGCTCCGCGTGCTGGCGATTCTCCTGCCCGTCTCCGCTTCTTTGGCCCAGGCCCAATGGGAACCCATCCCTCTCGTTAGCGCCGCCATTCGCAACCGCGGCATCACCGGCGGCGAGGGCGCGCAGCAAATCATGAGTCTCGCCGCCAACGACGCCGGGACCTTTTTCCTTTTTGGCACCGACGTCGGCGGAGTCTATCGCAGCGCCAACGGTTACGATTGGGAGCCGGTCAACATCGGCCTGCGCGCCCGCGGCGGCTGGGCCATCGCCATCGACCCCAACAACGACGACCACGTGCTCCTCGTCGGCGGCAATAAGAACGCCGTGAACTCGGGCACCGCCGGCATCTATCGCAGCCTTGATCGCGGCACCTCCTGGACCCAGGTCCTCCCGCAACCTCGCGAGACAGAGGATCGCAGCTCGCTGGCTTTCGATGCCTCCCAGCTCCAAAATGGTCGCAGCCAACGCGCCTATTATTCTACCCTCGCCGACGGCCTCCATCGCTCGACCGACGCCGGTGCCACCTGGCAAAAAATCTCCGCCTCCCACTCCGACAGCCATCTCGCCGTAGACCGCGTCTCGGGGCGGCTTTATGTTGGCAACGACAACGGGTTTTTCATCAGCGACGACGCCGGCCTCACCTTTACCCAGATCCGCACCGAGCCAGTCGGCGGCGTCGCCACCCTGCCCTCCGCCGGTGCCACGCTCCACAGTGGCATCGTTTACATCACCTCCGGCAACACCCTCCTTTGCTCCGACGATTCCGGCAGCACCTGGTCCACGATCCCCACCGCCGGCATCCCGTTCGCCGCCGGCCAGAGTCTCTCCTATCTCGCCGTCAACCCCCTCAACCCCGACGAGATTCTACTCAACCGCACCTCCACCAACTACTACGACCATCGCGCCTTTTCCTCGCGTGACGGCGGGGCCACCTGGACCCAGGCCACGCTCGACCACACCAACGCTTTCCTCCCCTACAACGGCCGCCCCAGCTCCTTCCTCTGGCGCAACGGCTTCGCCTGGGCCGAGACCGGCGACTGGATCGGTCGCAGCACCGACGCCGCACGCACCTTTGCCTGGAGCGCCAATTCCTACAACGGAGTCATGGTCGGCGGCCGCTTCGCCTTCTCCCCCACCCAACCTTCCGTCCTCTTCGTCGGCTCCCAGGACTACAACGCCTTTCTCACCACCGACAGCGGCGCCACCTGGACCTACCACAACCCCTCCGGCAACAACTGGGGCGGGTTCATGTATGGCGCTCACGCCGCCTCCGCCGACGTTCTCTTCGGCGGCCACGCCGACAGCTGGAGTTCACCCCGCACCCTTCGTGTCCGCCGCAACGGCATCTGGACCGACACCGGCCTCGTTTACGCCGGTTTCGAAGCGGCCTACAGCTCCCCGCGCGATCCTACCATCCTCTTCGCGTCCAACTGGCGCAGCACCGACAACGGCGTCTCCTGGCAGACCATGGTGGCCGCCGACACCTCCAGGGTCGGTTGCCACGCCGTGCTCACCCACGACCCCGCCTCCCTCGCCCTCTTCGGCATCGAGTTACTCGCTTCCGGCAGCCGTTTGGTGCGCTCCACCGACGACGGCGCCACTTGGTCCGTGGTGGCCACGTCGTCCAGTCGCATCATCGACTGCGCCTACGACCACGTCCGTAACCGCGTCTGGCTCGTCGTCCGGTCCCCCACAGACACCCAGAGCCGCCAACTCATGTTAACCCAGCTCGACGGTTCGCATGTGGGATCCACGCCCGCGCTCGCCTCACCCTACCCTCCCAACGACACCATCGCCTGGAGCAGCCGCGCCCGCATCACCAGCGTCGCCGTGGACCCGGTTGATCCCGACATCGTTTACCTCGGCTCCAGCCGCGATATCTACCGGGCCGACAACTCCGTCATCCGATCCATCGACGGCGGAGCCTCCTGGACCAACCTTTCCCTCCGCTCCGCTCCCGCACCCGGCCAACGGGACGCGCCCTCCGAAGTCAGCTGTGTCCGCGTCCATCCCGTCACCCGCTACCTTTGGGTTAGCACCGGCTGCTACGGCATCTGGCAACTGCCTCCGCCCGGCCACTCGCCGGTGATCGCCCCCGACCCGATCGAGCTGAGCCTACCCGTCGGCGTGAGCAGCCAGCGCAGCCTGCTCATCACCAACACCACGGCCACCACGCAAACCTTCCAGCTCACCCTCCTTCCAGTGCTGCTTTGGGCCAGTCTCACCGGCACCGCCCACACGCTCACCACCGGTAGCTCGGCGGAGTCCTTCCTCACCGTCGATACCCACCAGCTTCCACTCGGCAGCTACCTTACTCAGCTCAACCTCGTCACCCTCTCCGGCCAACTACCCTTATCGACCATTCCGATCCGCCTCACCGTGCGCTCCGACACCGCGCACGAGACCTGGCTCCGCGAGCACTTTGGCAGCCCCGTCGCGATTAATGCCGACGCGCAAGCCAACGCCGACCCCGACGTCGACAGCCTCGTCAACCTCATCGAATACGCCCTCAACGCCAACCCTCTCGTCGTCTCAAGTGGCACAGGCATTCCTGCCTGTGCTCCCAACCCTGCCGGCACCCACCTGAACTTCACCTTCCTCCGCGCCCGCGCCGAGCTCACCTACGAGGTCCTCGCCAGCAGCACACTCGCCCCCGACTCCTGGGCTGTCATCGCCACCAACCCCGGCGCGGTAGGCGAGGAGGTGACCGTCGAGGATCCCGCCCCTTTATCCGAAAACCCGCGCCGCTTCCTCCGCCTGCGCGTCACCCAATAACAATCGAGCAAGCACACCGTTTCAGCTTGCCTTCGCCCTCACGATCCACGTTTCGTTGTTTTCCGCACACCAAGCCCTTTTCTCATGAGCAAATCTTCCAATCCGTCCGAAACACCACCCCCAGCCCATTCCGAACACGAACTTCCCCAAAAAACTGCGGCCCGCGACAAACTGCCCATCCACGAAAAGGCGCTCTATGGACTCGGCAACCAGTCCATGGGCATGGTCAACCAGATCATCGAGTATCAAGTGCAGCAGGTGCTGGTTTACGGCCTGGGCATGTCCCCCGTCTTAAAGGGGGTCATGATTATGATCTTTCGCATATGGGATGCCTTCACCGACCCCATCATGGGCTGGGTGTCGGACAACACCCGCACCCGCTTTGGTCGCCGTCGTCCCTATATGTTTTTCGGCACCCTTGCCATGGCCGCCCTGCTGCCCTTCGTCTGGCGCTTTGATGAGAGCTGGGACATGGTCTATATCGCCGTCTGGTTCACGTTGTTTGGAATGATCACCAGCACCGCCACTACGGTATTCAATATTCCGTATCAGACGCTCAAGATGGAGATGACCCCGGATTACAATGAGCGCACCAGCCTCAATATGTATATCATGGTGGTCAGCTCGATCTTCGGCATCCTCATCAGCCCATGGGTGTGGAAAATGACACAAAATCCGTTTTTCACGGGTCAGGTGATCGGGGAGGTGCCCAACACCCTGCTGGGCATCCGTAATCTGTCCTACTGGTTCGCCGGACTGGCCATTATTTTCGGCCTCATCCCCACCTTCGTCTGCAAAGAGCGCTACTACGTCAAGGCATCGAAGCAGAAGAAGGAACCGCTGATTAGAAGTTTAAAAATGACGTTCAAGAACAAGCCCTTTCTCATGATGTTGGGCATCATTCTCGCCGGGAACCTGGACGGACTGGTTGTCGGAATGGGCGGCTACATAAGCCTCTATTACGTTTTCGGCGGAGACAAAATCTTCGCCGCCACCTTTCACGCCATCACCGGAACGATCGGGGGAGTCGTCGGATTAGCGTGTGCGCCCTTGTTCGGGTGGCTGGCGATCAAGTGGGGTAAGGAACGGGCTCTGCTGGTTGTTACGACCATCCACATCCTCATGGCTTTTTCCATCATCTTTTTCTACAACCCGGCTCACCCTTGGCTGGCCGCTGTGCCCATGATCTTAAATGGAGCCATGGTCGGCGCCTTCTGGGTTATTGTCCCCGCCATGAAAGCCGACATCGTCGATGACGATGAACTCAACAACGGTGAACGCCGGGAGGGATCGTTCGAGTCGGTTTTTTCCTGGATCCTAAGATTCACCGGCACGGTCTTTGCCGGCCTGTCCGGTTTCATTGTGGTATTTCTTGGCTTCGATATCGGGCTGGGAGCGGAACAGGCTGAAGGAGTGTTTACCAAAATGATTCTGGGCATGGCCCTCGTCCCGACCCTGCTTGGCACCCTGCAATTTATCATTATTCTGAAGTGGCCCCTCACCGCGGGTCGGATGGGAGAAATCCGTTCGTTGCTGGAAACCCGGCGGGGAACCATCGACATGCAGAAGGACTCATAGACCCACGGTTCTCACCCGACCACATTGCACCCGATTCCGCCCATGCCCACATCCCGCCGCCCCGTCCTCCACCTTATCTCCCAAGCCCACCTCGACCCGGTCTGGCTTTGGCCGCTGCAGGACGGCGTCGCCGAAACCCTGACCACCTGCCAGAGTGCGGTGGATCGCCTTGGCGAGAACCCCGGCTTTCGTTTCACCCGATCCAGTGCTGCTGCCTATGATTGGGTGCGGCAGGCCGACCCGCGCCTTTTCCGACAGATCCGTAAGGCGGTTGACGAGGGTCGCTGGGAAATCGTTGGTGGTTGGGTCGAACAACCCGATTGCAACCTGCCCTCGGCTGAATCCTTCCTTCGCCAAGCCACCCACGCGCGAGCTTTCTGGAAAGCCGCCATCGGCGAAAAGGCGAAGGCCACGATTGGCTACAATGTTGATTCCTTCGGTCACTGCGGTGGCCTGCCGCAAATCCTGCGCCTTTCGGGGATGGATGCCTACGCCTTCATGAGACCCGAGCCATGGGACAACCCGGATCTGCCGCTCTTGTTCTGGTGGGAGAGCCCCGACGGCTCACGGGTGCTTGCCTGCAGGATTCCCGGAGTGTATTCGCAATCGTATTCGGCGACTGCTGACGACGTCGAAAAAAGCCTCCGCGAAGCTGCGGGCACTCACTTCGCCCCCGGTTTCGATGACGGCGTCATGTGGTTCGGCGTGGGCAACCACGGCGGCGGTCCCACCCGCGAGCATATCGCCCGGGTTCTGGAACTTCAGTCCGATAAGTCCTTGCCGGAAATCCGCTTCAGCACGCTGCGTGAATTTCTCGATGCTGTTCTGACCTCGCCTGAGGCGGCATCCCTGCCGGTTTGGCGTGGAGAATTGGGGTATGTTTTTCGGGGTTGTTATTCAGCAAACGGCGAGACCAAGCGCCTGCACCGCGCCTGCGAAAAGGCTCTGTTTACGGCAGAAGCTTTGGAGGTGGCCGCACGTGGGGGAAAGGGCCGGAACCCGGATGATCTGAAGCGGGCCTGGTGGGATCTGCTCAATCTTCAATTTCACGACATTTTGGCGGGCACTTGTGTCGCCTCCGCACAGGAGGAAATCATCCACCGCTTCGGAGCCGTCCTGAACACTGCCCGCGATCGGATTCTGAAGAACGCGATGACCATGGCCCGGCGGGTTAACACCCGCCGCGAAAAGGGCAGCGTTCTTTTTTGCTTTAATCCTCTGCCGTGGTCGCGCAGCGCGCGGATTCATCTCGATACCTTCAAGCGCATCCACGGACGCGATGAGATCACCGGCCTCGAAACCGCCGACGGCGCATTCATCCCCGTGCAATGGCTGCATGCCGATGCCAACTTCGGCCCATGGGGACTCCCTTGGGGCAAGCTCACCGCTTCGGTGGAATTGCCGGCATCGGGCTATCAGGTTCTTCGCATCCTCACCCGACGAGTGGCTGGCCCCACCGCCGATCCATTTGCAAAGACAGACTCGGACAACCCTCAGTTTGGTGTCGAAGAAACGGCCAGCGCAGACGCAACACCCGCCTTGCTCCCGGGTCCCGCCCTCGACACTTTGCCTCTCCCGGGATTGGGCGAAATGCTGGCTGGTTCGCTAGGATTCGTTGTCGTCCGCGATACCGGCGGCACATGGGGACATGGCAAACGCGCCTACGATGAAATCCTCGGGCGCCCCGAATCCCTCGGTTACGAAATCCTTGAAGATGGCCCGACATTTCGTCTCTGCCGCGAAAAATTCCGCTGGGAACAATCGGAAATCTGGCTTGATGTCATCCAAGACGCCTGCAATCCCACCATCGAATTACGGCTGCGCATCAACTGGCAGCAAAAACGTGAGCAGCTCAAGCTGGAAATCCCCACCCGCCTGGTCGACCCGCAAGTTCATGCGAGGATGCCCGCCGAGATTGCTTTGCGACCAGCCAACGGGGCCGAATTCCCCTGTCACGACTGGGTCGCTCTGGAAGGCAAACTCCAAGACAGCCCACCCGATTCACCTTGCACACTGGCGGTTCTCAACGATGCCACCTACAGCTACTCGGCAGAAGGCGGTGTCCTGCGCTTCACCCTCGTTCGCGGTGTCCCGCACGCAGAACACCCGCCCTTCGATTACAAAGATGCCAGCAATGTCCTCTTCCTGGACCAGGGCTGGCAGGAACGACGCTTCGCCCTCGCTGCCTACCATGGCTCCTGCGCAGCAAGGCCGCTGGACCGCATGGCACAGGAATTTCAAGTTCCCGCCATCGCACTTCTCGACAGTGCCCATGCGGGTAGGCAGCCGCGTTCGCTCGCCGGTCACTCTGTCGAACCGGAAAATGTCTCCGTGCTTGCGATCAAGCCCGGCGATCAGGGTGGCGCCTGCGTCATCCGCATCCAGGAAACGCTCGGCCGCCCCACGACGGCCCGCATTTCCGGACCAAGCCACCAGATCGAACTCCCACTGGCTCCGTGGGAAATCACCAGCCTACGCCTCACCTCTGCCGGAAATTGGGAACAGGTCGATGTTTTTGAACACATCCACAAACCCAACTAACCCGGACGAATCAGGCGTGCCACAGATTGCCTAACGCTTTGGTTGCCGGTAGCTCCGGGCGACCGAGGAATATCCATAAAAAGACCATTGCATTTTCTGGAATGCCGGGTGCCCAGGTTTGAGGTGTAGTAGCTCGCAATGTCGCGCCCGCCCAACTTGGATGGATCATCGCTGCGCTGCGTGTCCGCCAGGATTAGAATCTTGCCGGGCTGTGATATGTTTGTTCCAACGCCAACTTAAATCAGAAAACGGTTCTCTCAAGCTATTCGACAACCTCGACCACGACATCTGTGAAATCCGCCTGCCCGGTCCAACCATGGCTATTCAATCCAACGCTGGCCCGTTGTGCACCCTCACGCACGGGAATAATAGCCTCAAATTCCTGCCAGGTGGGTGTATCCCCCACCGGGAGCAGAGGCCACTTGTCCATGGCGCCCGGCTTTCCTCCCTCGGATCCCTCAAACAGATACGTGACAGCGAGTCCCGGCAACTGCCAAAAATCTGCACCCCGCGTGATGTTTTTGCCGCGCATCTTGATAGCGACCCGAAGGCTTCCCGTTCCTTCCGGGATCTGGATCTCCTGCGATCCGATTTCAGCAGCGGTCGCTGCTTGTTTAATGACACGGAGAAAACTCGTATCCCCTTCCGTCATCATCTCCACATTAATTTCCTGTTCGCTCAGATAACTCGGGTGGGAAAGGGTCCAGAAATCCGGACGGCTATCCGCATTGGCGGTCTCGAATTTGCCGTTTTGGATCAGGTTATGCTCGTCGCCCCCAAACTGGGCCAAGGCGGGGGAAAGACTCAGGGCGAAGACAGTAAGTAGAGATAGTGGTTTCATAGGATTTCGGGAGGTTAGGGAGAGTTGAAAGTTAACACATAGCTGCAACTGCGCCGCTAGAGCCAGAAGTTTGGCCTGCACACAGTTGTCTTTGTGTATTTTCTATCGTGCGGCCAGGGATTTTTCCAGCGCATCGGCTGTGCCGACCGAGCTGACAAAGACGGTGGATTGATCCAGAGCCGGGCCGGACGGGAGGAGGTTGTTCCAAAGATCACGGACCTCCAGGGACGGGTCGGCCGGGATGGAAAAGGCCGCGTGATCGGGCCGCGGCGCCAGCACCGCCACGGCGCGTCCGTCACCTTCAAAGAAAAATGCGTGCACCCCCGGTGTGATTTCCCGATGACGCAGGAATTTCAATCCATCCACATGCCAGGCGAGAGTGGCGCGACCGAGCGCTGCAGGGTGAGCGGATCCATCAAGGGTCACCCCGCTGCGGTAGCTCCCGGAAGAGCCCTGTTCGAAATCCCCCATGGAGTAGAGAAAAATTTTATCCACTCCGTTGGCCAACATGGACAAATCATAGCGCATGACACTTTCCGCCAGAGCAGGGACATCCTCCGGGTTGCGGTAAGGCAGCGTGTGTTTATAAAGTCCAAACCGCAGCCGTCCGCCCACGGTGGAAGACCCCTCCGTCATCCAGACAGGCTTATCAATGCGGGGGAACCGGTCGTTCGGGCCGACCGCCGTTTTCACAGCCGCACTGGCAGCATCGCCGGGAAAACCGTTGGCGTCGGCATGATAGGTGTGGAAGCTCACCGCGTCGCTCCATTTCAGACCGTCTGCTTCAAGGACTCCTGCACTCCAGGTTTTTCCATCGACCACTCCGTCCGGTCCGGGTTGCGATTGGGTTGTTGAGGTGGAGTTCAACCCGACCATGGTAATATCTGGATTGACTGCCTTGGCGGCTTCGAAGGCGGCTTGGCAAAGCTCCGCGTAGCGCTTTTCGGCATCTGGGGGAGAAACAATCCGGCGGCGACCATCCTCCTCGACATACTTGACCCCAAACCATTTCACCTGCCAGGGCTCATTCCAGACTTCATATGCATGGATTTTGTCTTTGTAGCGCGATGCCAGCGTCGTGACATAGTTGCGAAATTGCCCCAGGTCTTTGGGAAGGAAGTATTTCCCGAAATAGCCACCACTGCCCTCGATGCCCGTATCCTGAAGATAGCTGGCCCACTTCGGAGCGGTGGAGAACTGACCCAGCACGGCGAGGTTTCCGTCCAAATAGCGCTGGAGATCCGCATCGCTCCACTGCCATTCGCCGGGGTTGGGTTCGAGGCTCACCCAGTCGGTGATGTGCGCTCCGTCGTTGTGCAGGCGCGCCCAGTTATTGCCCAGTGCCTTCGCCATAATAATAAATCGCTTGGCCGGCCGGAGGTGCTGCCCGAAGGCCGACTGCGGAGCCATTTTCCCCCAGAACCTAGGCTGCTTCACCCGCAGGACAACACTCTCCGACCATGGCGAAATCTGCTTCTCCCGGGCATCGAAGACCGCCGCATTCACCCGGAAGGCTCCCAACCCCTGCCCCTCGATCACCCCGAAATCCAGCTCACCGGTCTGGAAAAAATCCGTCTTCAAGGGGATGGGGGCCAGCTTCGACTCCGTGCCGGACGCATTGGTCACCTGGACCCTCAAGGTGGTGTTTTCCAACTCGCCGCTCACCGCCCAATGCAGGCGGGCCGGCTCCTCCTCAAACTGAATCCCCGCAAGCGAAGCAGGACCCTCCGGGAGGGCCAACGCAACTTCCGCCGGCCCTGCCCCCGCGAACTCAGGTGGCTTGTCTCCGGCGGCCACCATGAACGAATCCATCCAAATGTCGCCCTTGACCGTGAACCGCAGAAACTGATTCGACGTATCCTTTGCCGCAACATAAGAAAGCACCGCTCTTTGCCATCCATTCTCCGGTCGAATCCGGAAAAGGCGCTCTTTTTCCGTCTTCGTCTCTCCCGGGCGCGCCGACATCGCCGAAAGAATCAGCGTGCCATCTCCCTTGATCCAGACCGAAGCCGTGTGCGGTTGTCCGCGCCGCAGGCCGTTGATTAACTCGCCGTCAAAATGAAATTTTTTGTTCTCTCCGGCCTTCACGCGCAGCGCGGGCACCCCCGAAGGCCCCCATTCCTGGGGATCTGCCGCGAAGGTGATCGTCTCATCCGATACTTCCCGGTAAAGAGACAACCCGTCCTGTGGACCCAGCGGAAAGCGGGTCATCCGCAGGAGATTGCGGGTGCTGGTGTCGGCTTCGCTTTGCTCTTCGCTTTGCTGTGTCGCAGGCGCTATGGCCAGGCTTCGGATATCCACCGTGCCCGCTTGGCCAAACTGGATCAAAAGCATGGGGTTATCCATCTGCGGCAGCATCGAGGTTTCCAGCGTGATCTCCTCAAACTGCGACGATGACGCCCGCAGTTCGCCATTCCAGTATTCCCGGTAGGGCGGGCCTGTCTGCCGGATTCCAACATTGAAGGTGACCGGCTTCGGCGCACGCACATTTATGCGGATCTCGTAGGCGCTCCCGGCCTTCGCATCCGAAAACGGAGCCGCCAATTGCACCCCACCCGCGTCCAATTGATCCACCCGCACACGGAGATAACGCGTGCCTTCAAATTCCTCGGGCAGATACTCCCCGGAGACCTTCGCCCATGCCGAATCATCCCGCCACCCTTGCGGGATCGACCCCGTCATGCGACCCGGTTTGCCCGGCACTTCCACCACCCGCTCCATCTTCGGCGGCGGGGTGGATTGAAAGTCCATCGAAGGCGTGCCGGCCACGCACCAAACGATACCCATAAAAAGGAAGCCAAAAACACCAGAAAAAACGGGAAGGGAAGAACGTCGAGGGAACATAACGACCGTGCGTAAATCAAAGCCCGCTACCGGGAAAGAGCAAAAGAATGCAAACATGTGCATTTTTTAGGAGAGCAGAGTAGAGATGCATTGACCCGACCTGCCTCGCAAGACACTTATACGGATATCATGCCACCGCGCACCACCATCAAAGACATTGCCCGTGTGGTCGGCGTCCATCATGCCACCGTCTCGCGAGCCCTGCGGGACGATCCCAAAGTCGCAGCCTCCACCATCGCCAGGGTCAAAGCCGCTGCGCAGGAACTTGGCTACGCGCCGGATCCGATGATGCGCGCCTTGGCGCTTTACCGATCCTCGCTGCGCCCGGTCAACTTCAAGGAAACCCTCGGGCTCCTGTGGCCGGAACAAACCCCCGATGAGGTCGCCGCCTCTCCCTATTTGCAGCACTATTTGCGGGGTGCGCGCGCGCGTGCTGCCGAGCTTGGTTACCATATCGATGAATTTTATTTGTCTGCCCACCGCCCCGCCGCTTTGGTCAGGATCCTGCAGGCCCGCGGGATTCGGGGGCTGGTCATCGGCCTTATTACCCATGTGAGCGCGGCCCACCTGCGCCTTCCTTTCGAGAAATTCGCGCTGGCTGCAATCACCTCTGCCCTCAAGCACCCCCGCCTGCATCGCTTTGGGCATGATCACTTCGGAGGCATGTGCACCGCACTCCACCACCTCAGAGGCCTCGGCTACCGGCGAATCGGTTACCTCGGCTGCGAACTGCAAGAACGGCTCGTCGAAAAGAAATATTCCGCCAGCTTCCTCGCCCACCACCCACTCGGCCCCTCCAAGGCCCGCGGCCTCCTGGACACCGTCGCTTCCCCGGGGAAAAAGGAAATCGCCGACTTTGCCGCAAAGACCCGGCCCGAGGTCGTGCTGGTCCCCTTCTCGCCCACGGCAAGCACGTCCCCCATCCCGGATGGACCCCGTATTCCCATCGTCAGTTTGAACCTGCTCCCGAGCCTGGACCGCAATGCCGGAATCGACCAACTCACCGGGGTCGTCGCCGCCAGTGCCGTCGATACGGTCGTCGAACAACTCCTCCATGGACGCTGGGGGATCCCCGGGCATCGCAAAAATGTGCTGACCGATGGCGAATGGGTGGAGCACCCCTCCTGCCCGCCCTGCAAAAACACCTGAATCGTCCCCATGTAAAACAGCACCGCGCAGTCGGATCAAGCCACCCACCTTTCCTTCACACCGCCTCACTCTCGCCCCTCGCCCACCTCCCCGGCCCCCTCCCAACGGCCGGTGATAAAAATTTTGATCGGATCCTGCGGCTCCCCGCTTTCGTGAAAAGTCAATTGCTGAAGCAATTGCCCGGCTGACGCACTCCCCAGGCGCCCGTAGTCTTCCCGGATCCCCGCATACCGCTCCCCATCCGAATGCAGGTATTGGCTGGTCAGGACAAGCTTCGACTCCATCCCGCTCTCCAGCAACCAGTCGATCACATCTGCACGCCCCACGACGATGTGGTCAGGGCGAAAGGCTCGCAGCCACTTCAGGAGCGCCACCCGGTCATTTCCGTTTGATTCAAAAACGCACGCCTCAGCCCCCTCGCCGGCATGGGCAAGAAACCCGCCCACCACCGCCCGCTGCGAGCGCGCATCCACCGCCTTGTCCGAGATCAAGGCTACCTTCCTGCTTTTCCCTCGATGCCGCAGGTGATGCAGAATCAGTGCCATTTCTTCAAAGTGGTTGAAGCGCACACGGTGAAACTCCGGCCTCCACAAGCCGCTCCCCGCGATGACCACCGAAAGCCGGCTCCAGTCCCAGTTCAAATGCCGGTGCGGCAGTCGGATCAACGGCGCCAGAATGACCCCACGAATCCCCCGTGCCCGCAACACCCGCTCGACGTGTTTCATCGATTCATCCTCCCGGTAAAAGACATCCAACCCGAAGCCATGGCGTCCCAGCCTCTCCCGCACGGCCCCTTCCATTTCCACCAGATGCCCGAAACCTCCCACCGCCTCACGCGTTGCATCGCTCCAGACCAGCGCCGCACTCTCTGTGATCCGATCCGCAGCCCGATTGCGCCGGATCTCCCCCATCAACTCCGCCACCCGCGCGTTCGCGCGATACCCCATCCGCTCAGCCACAGCGAGGATCCGCTCGCGCGTCGCCACCGGGATGCTCGGATGCCCCCGCATTGCCAACGACACCGTCGCCAAACTCACGCCCGCCTCGCGCGCAACGTCTCTCATATTAACCCGCCGGGAATTCATAGCAACTTAACGTGTTTAGTATTGAATCCCTTGCCCGACAAGAAAGATTTTGCGATTCTTCGCTCGCTTTGCGCGGAAATCCCGCAGGCAAAGCCAAAACAAACCCACTAATTCCTAACCCAGAAAAGACAGCACCATGAAAGCTCTCCCTAAAATCCTCGCCGTCGGCTCCCTCGCTTTGGCGCTCAGCGCCTCCACATCCGTTGCACAACTGATCGCTTACGAAAATTTTAACACCACGGCCGGAGCAAATAATATTGCCGACAGCTCCGGCACTGGTTCTAGCGGTTTCTCAACCAACTGGACGACGATTGGCGATGCAAATGGGGGCAATGTTATTAACCCTGGCTACACCTACACTGGTCTGACGACAGCAGGAAATCGGGCGCAGGTTTTTAACAGCGACGCTGCCGCAACGTATTTTTATCGCACGCTTTCGACTCCCTTCACCGTAGCCGCAAACAGCACCGGCACGGTCTGGGGCAGCTTCCTAATTCAGGGCACTGCGGCGGCAAGCGGCGGGATGGCTGCGACAATTGGCTTCTTTGACGTTGCAGCACCTACTGCATCCACAACCAGCGGCATGACTATCGGCGCCGTCGGCTCAAACACCAACTACCGGGTTGCCAACCGCGCCTTGGATACTTCTGGGTCTGGTTCCGTGTTGACCACCACCACAAGTGCCGGGACTTATCAATTGGCAGTATTTAAGTTCACGATTGACACCAACGCTGGGGCAAATGAAACCATTTCCCTATGGCTGAACCCCAATCTGGCCCTCTTCAATGGCACTGAGGGTTCACTTGGAACCGCTGCCCTTGCCGCCCAGAGCCTTGGCAACATGGGTATTGGCGCGATTTCATCGATTGCATTCGGCTCGAATTACGTAAGCACCGGCTCTCCGACCCTAGGCCTCGACGAGATTCGTCTCGGTTCAACCTTGGGATCTGTGGTGGTCATCCCCGAGCCTTCCACCTGGGCACTTCTCGCGGGTAGTCTGGCCGCGCTGACGGTTCTCCGCCGCCGCCGAGCCAATTCATAATTCATAATTTTTTCTGGGGTTGATGCGCCGGCGGTTCTGAGGAGGATCCGTCGGCGCATTATTTTATGAAGCAAATGACAACAGACATCGTGGTTGCCGGAGGAGGACCAGCCGGAGTGGCCTGCGCTCTCGCCGCGGCTCGTGAGGGCTCGCGCGTTGTGTTGGTCCAAGACCGTCCTGTCCTGGGAGGCAATGCCTCCAGCGAGATCCGCATGCACATTGTGGGAGCCGATGCCTTCGGTGGACGCGAACTGGAAACCGAGGCCCGCGAGGGCGGCATTCTCGAAGAAATCCGCCTGACCCAGACCGTGCACAACCCGCAGCGCTCAAATTCCCTGCTCGACCTCACGCTCTACGACCTCGTCCGCCGCGAAGCGAATCTCACGCTCCTGCTCAATACGGCAGTGACCAGCGTCGAAATGAGCGAAGGGCGGATCACATCGGTCCGGGCCGAGCGCCCCTCCACCGAAGAATCCTTCTCCATCGAAGCCGCCATCTTTGTCGATTGCACCGGCGATGGCCGCCTGGGAGCTGAAGCCGGAGCTGCTTTCCGTCATGGCCGCGAGGACCGCGTCTCGCACGGCGAAACAAACGCCGTCGAGTCCGCCGACAACAAAACTCTCGGCTCGTCGCTTCTCTATCAGGCCCGACGGCACGAGCACCCCATGCCCTACACGCCCCCTGACTGGGCGCGCAAGTTCACCGACGAGGATCTGCGCCTGCGCCTGCGCATTGATGAGCCCGACCACGAGGACGGTTTGGAATACGGCTTCTGGTGGGCCGAATGGGGCGGTCAGCTCGATACGGTTAAAGACAACGAAACCATCCGCGACGAGTTGCTCTCGATCCTCTTTGGTGTCTGGGACTATGTTAAAAACAGTGGGCGCTTCCCCGGCTCAGCCAATTGGGCTCTGGACTGGTTCGGCTGGATACCGGGCAAGCGAGAGAGCCGCCGCTTCACCGGCCTTCACGTTCTAACCGAACAGGATGTGCTCAATGCCCGCCCCTTTCCCGATGCCATTGCCTACGGCGGCTGGCCGATCGACCTGCACCCGCCCTCCGGCGTCGATGCGGTCGATGAAACGCCCTGCAACCATATTAACGTCCCCAACCTTTACGGCATTCCGCTGCGTGCCTGTATCGCCCGCGATGTGCCCAATCTTTTCTTTGCCGGGCGCAACATTTCCGCCACCCATGTCGCCTTTGCCTCGACCCGGGTGATGGGCACCTGTTTTGCCGTGGGCCAGGGCGTAGGCACCGCCGCGGCACGGGCGGCCAGCCTCAGGCTCACCGCTCATGAATTGGCGGAGTCGCCCGCCGACATCGCCGCCGTGCAGCAATCACTCCTGCGTCACGATTGTTTCCTCCCCGGTATCGCGGCCGAGGATTCGCTCGATCTCGTGCAGTCCGCCCGTATCAGCGCCAGTAGCGAGCAAGCCCGCGG
>JBGSJQ010000071.1:0-4658 GCA_041741775.1 Terrimicrobiaceae bacterium
TTGTTGTTCGCGAAGTAGTAGGTGCGGTCGCGATTGCTGACGATGAACAGCTGGAGGAAGCAGAGCAGCGTGCGGGTGTAGCCATTGCCGGGGTCGTTCTTGTATTCGACGATCTGCTCCATGGCCCGGCGGGGATTTACCCCGAGGGTCTTCAGCTCGATCTGCACGCAGGGCACGCCATTGATGAGCAGGATGACATCGAAGCGGTTGTGACTGTTGTCCGTGTTGATGCGGAGCTGGTGGACGACCTCGAAATGGTTTTTGCACCAGTCCTTGAGGTTGACGAGCGAGTAGTTCAGCGGCGTGCCGTCGTCGCGGGTGAAGCTGTTGATGCTGCGCAGGGTCTTGGCGGCGGCGAAGACATCGGCGGTGACGATTTCATCGAGCAGGCGGGCGAACTCGGTGTCGGTGAGGCGGACGCGGTTCAGTTCCTCGAATTTCTCGCGGAAGTTCTGCTCCAGCGCGGCGCGGTTCGTGATGTCCGGGCGGTGGGTGTATTTGAGGGCGCGGAGCTTGGCGACGAAGGTGTCTTCGATGTCGCCTTCCCTGACGACGGAAG
Organism: Terrimicrobiaceae bacterium; assembly: GCA_041741775.1. Taxonomy (GTDB): domain Bacteria; phylum Verrucomicrobiota; class Verrucomicrobiia; order Chthoniobacterales; family Terrimicrobiaceae; genus QYQL01. Next base: position 560 of record JBGSJQ010000071.1, read on the forward strand.
CTTTCTCGCGGAAACTCAGGGCATCGGGATATTTGGAAGAGGCCATTGGTCGAGTCATCCGAAATCTCGGACATCGGAGCATGCTGCATCCCTGCGATGCCAAGTCAATCCTGAGGGGTTTTCATGCGCCGAATTTACGGCACAGACGTCTTCGCTACTTTTGCCGCAAAAACACACTTCCTGGCTCAAGGGGAGAGCTGTTTATGCACATTGCCTTTTGCTAGCCGGGGCTTTTTGACGGCTTCGACCTGGAGGGTTTGGCCGTTGCCGTTGGGGAAGGGGACGACGCGGCCGCGGACTTCCACGACGGGATGGCGCACGGTTTCGACGCCGTAGGAGCGGAAGGCGGAGGCGAAGAGTTCGCATTCGATGAGGCCGGAGCGGTCGCAGAGGGACAGGAACTTCATGGGCCTTCCATCGGCCTGCCGGTGGAGGCGGTGTTCGACGATCATGCCCGCGATGGTGACGCGCTGGCCCGGCAATTGGGCGAGACGCTCGATCGGGCAATACGTGTCCCATGCGACGTCCGGGAACAGGTCCATGGGGTGCCCGCTGACGGGGAATCCGAGCAGATCCCATTCGTCCTTGAGCCGTTCGATGAGGCTGGGTTCCTGGCGGGGGATTTCGGGCAACGCCGGTTTTTCGTTATCCAGAAGCAATCCCTGACCTTCTTCGCACGGCCACTGGGCCAGTTGTCGGAACTCCCAGAATTGGGCCGTGCGGTTTTCACCGAAAACGTCCAGCGCGCCCGCCCGGATGAGGCGGCTCATCTCATCCGTCGACGGCCGGGTCTGGACGTAAAAATCCCGGAGTGAGGAGAACGGACGGCGGCGTTCCAGGCGGTCGAGAAAGGCTGAGCTGAGGCCGTTGATGTGGCCGACGGGAATGCGAATCGCGTCGCCCTCCGGGCGAAACGCGCTGTGCGGCGAGTTGACATCCGGGAGCAGGAACCCGATGCCAAGCCGTCGGCATTCGATGCTGTAGACGAGCTTGGAATAGAACCCCTTGCCGTGCTGGAGGACGCATGAAAGAAACGCGGCCGGATGGAACCGCTTGAGCCAGGCCGCCTCATAGGCCTCGACTCCGTAGGCTGTCGAGTGGGCGCGGCAAAACGCGTATCCCTGGAACCCGGACACCAGCTCCCAGACGGTCTGGATCTCCGTGTCGGTCCGTCCGAGCGCTTTGGCGGCTGAGGCAAACTCGTGGCTGATCTCCTGAATTTTCTCGTGGTTGAGCTTGGCGAGGGCGCGGCGGAGGATGTCTGCGCGGCCGCCCGGGAGACCGGCGAAGGCCTCGCAGATTTGCAGGACATGCTCTTCGTAGGCCACGACGCCGTAGGTCGAGCGCAGGACCGGTTCGAGGCTGGGATGGGCAAATTCCGCGGGCTCCATGCCCTGTGCGCGGAGGGCGAACTGGTCCTTTTTTAAGTTGTTAGCGGCACCCGGGCGGATTACGGAGACCACGGCGATGAGGTCGTCGATGTTGTCCACATTGACCATGCGTTCGAGCGTGGTCATAGCCGGGCTTTCGATGTGGTGGACGCCGCGGGCCTGGCCGCTGCCGATCATTTTCCAGACTTCCGGCTCGTCCCACGGCTCCAGTGCTTTCAGGTCCACCGCGATGCCGTCTTCAGCCAGCAGCCGCTTCGTGTCGCGCATCACGGCCAGGCCACCCTGCGCGAGGATGTCCATTTTGACCAACCCGATCGCCTCGACCTGGTCCATGTCGAAGTGCGTGGCGGGATAGCCTTTCGCCGACGTGAAAACCGGGGTCAGGTGCCGGACCGGCCGCCGGGAGAGGACCACGCCGCACGGGTGCATTTTCGGATGCCGGGGGAAGCCGTCCAGGCGTTCCGCCAGGCGCAGCGCCGTCTCGTAGGGGTCCTCCGTGAAATCGAGATCGCGGCATTCCAGGCTTTCCTCCGCGGCGCGCTTCACGCCGGCGGCAGACGTCCGGGGCAGGAACTCGGTCATGCGGCGGATTTGAAATTCGGAGACCCCCATCACCTTGGCGATGTCCGCAAAGGCACTCCGGCCCTGATACGTGCTGAATCCGCCGACCACGGCGGCATGGGTGCCATACTTTTCAAAGATGAGATCGACGACGTCATCCTTGCGGTCGTGGGCGAAATCGATGTCCACGTCGGGCAGCTTGTTCAGCGCCATGCGGTCGCGGTTGAGAAAGCGCCGGAAATAGAGCTCGAATCGGATCGGGCAAACATCCGAGATCCCGAGGCAGTAGCACACGAGGCTGTCGGCGGCGCTGCCGCGCGTGATCCACTCGATTCCGCGCTGTTTGCAGTCCTCGAGGATGTCCCACACGAGGAGGAAGTATTCTTCGTATCCGACCTCGGCGATGATTCCGAGTTCCTCTTCGATTTGCGCCCGGGCCTGCGGCAGGAGGGCGGGTTTGCCGGCATAGCGGCGGTGCATGCCTTCCGTCGTCAGGCGCCTGAGAAATTCGTGGGCCGTGGAGCCGTCGCGGGGCTGGTAGTGCGGGAAACGCAAGCCGCCCAGCTCGAATTCGAACTCGCATTGCTCGGCCACGGAGAGGGAATCTTGGCAGGCGTCCCGGAAGGCCTCCAGCTCGTGCGGACGGGGAAAATGAAAGGCGGCGCGGCGTTTGTCGGCGCGCCCTTCCTCCAGCAGCGTGAGGGTGCGGATGGATTGCAGGACGTCGAACATCGGGCGCTCGGTGGGATCGGCGTAGCGGATTTCTGGAAGCCAGTTCGCGGGGCGGAGGATCAGCCCGGCGCTCCGCTCTGCACTCAGGGTGCGGGCGGGGGTTGAGAGGGCTGCGCACAAGTTGATGTAACCTCCCGCATTCCGGACATAGGCGATCGCGGACCGGCCGGCAGAGATAATTTTCGCGCCGATCACCGGCCGGATCCCTGCCTCGCGCGCCGCCACAAAAAATTCCACCGCCCCGTGCAGGTTGGGGTCGGTGATCGCCACGGACTTGCATCCCCGAGCGGCGGCGAGGCGGACGATTTCCGCCGGCTTCAGCAGGCTGTCGAGAAAGGAATATCCGCTTTTGAAGTTGAGCGCGGCCCAGTCCGGCTTTGTCCTCACCTGGCGGCGGGGTGGGGGATCTTCCCGGACACGCGCGGCACTGGCGGAGTGCTTCAAAAAAAGGTCATGCCCACGCATGATCGCGCCCTGACCATACCGGCCCCGGAGCTGGTCCAGGACGGGAGACAGGAGGCGGCGCTGGGCCGGATCGACTCCAGAGTCGATGAGCGGCAGCCCGGTTTGAAATATGCACGGGTAAACGCCGCTCAGCTTGACGGATACCAGCCGGAGCGACACGCGACGCTGCCAGGCGCGGTGGAGCAGGCTGGCCAGCAGGGGGTAGGAGTCGGTTTCCAGGTCAGTTGGTTCGTCGAGGCTCTCGCTCCGGCGGCAGTCGTCGAAATCGTTGTAGCGGATGCGCACCTCGACGGTGCGGATGGTTTTCCGTTCGGCCCGCACCTTGGCGAAAAGCCTGTCAGCGATGCTGCGCAGCTTCGCCTGAAGGAAGGCCTCGTCCGTCACATCCTGCTCGAAGGTTTCCTGCTCGCTCCAGCTTTTGGCAGCGGGAGGCTCGACGATGACCGGGCGCTCGTCGATCCCCTGCGCGAACTCCCAGAGCTGCCGCGCCCCGGCCCCGGCGAAAAGCGAGAGCTGCTGCGGGTCCACCCCGGCGATCTGCCCGATGCGGACGAGTCCCGCCTGGCTGAGGGTTTTCGCCATCTGCGGCCCGACGCCCGGCAGCCATCCGGACTCCAGCGGCGCGAGGAACTCCCGCTCCTCCCCATCCGGCACCTCGATGAAGGAGGCCGGCTTCTTAAGTTTCGAGGCCACGGCGCTGACGAGCTTGTTGCTCGCGAGCCCCTGCGAAACCGAAATCCTCAGCGCCTGGCGGATGGCGGTCCGAACCACCTCCGCAATATCCGCCGGCGGTTTGCTGCGGTTGCCGCGGAGGTCGAAATACCCCTCGTCAATCGAGGCCACCTCCACGAGAGGCGTGAAGTCGTAGAGGTAGGAAAACATGAGGCGGCTGAAACGCTCGTATTTTTCGAAGTCCCCGGGAATCACGACCAGGTTCGGGCAAACCTTCC
>JBGSJQ010000072.1:0-16406 GCA_041741775.1 Terrimicrobiaceae bacterium
GCGGGCTCCCTGCTGGATCGCTGCGGCGATTTCCAGCATGCGCTCATTTCCGGAAGGCGAGGCCATGATCCAGCGGATCAGGTAACCCGCGTAGAGGAGACCGAAGGTTGCGCAGAGCAAAGCGATGAGGAGTCCGTTGGAAACAAGGGAGGCTGAAGTCATAAGGGGATGGAGGGAAGTGGCGCAGAATTCACGCTGCCGCCACCCGTTGCAAGGCAAAAACGGTGGCAAAAACGGTGGTCTGGTAATCGCCCGTTTTGATTGATCAGGCCTGTGATGCGGCGAGGGCTCCGTCGGCAACCAGGCAGGGGTAGGCGGTGGCGGTGTTTCCGGTTGAGGCCAGGTATTCCGAGGTGAGAGCCTGAGCAATGGCGGAGGATTTTTCCAGATCGACCAGCGCGACGATAGCCCCTCCGAAGCCCCCGCCGGTGAGCCGGGCTCCGTGGCAGCCGGGTTGGCGGATGGCGATGTTCACGAGGGCATCGAGCTCGGGGGTGCTGTTCTGGAAGTTGTCCATCGAGCTGCGGTGGGAGGCCGTCATGAGGCGTCCGAATGTGTCGCCGTCTCCTGCGCGAAGGGCGGTGAGTGCGGCAAAGACGCGCTCATTTTCACCGGTGATATGGGCGGCCCGGCGTTTGACAAGAGGCGGCAGGTCGGCGGCGGCGAGCTGTTCGCTTGTGACGTCCCGAAGCGCTTCGACCCCCATCAGGCGGGCGGCCTCGAAACATTGGTCGCGGCGCTCGTTATACTCCCCGCCGGTGAGTGCGTGCTTCACCCCGGAGTGGATGATGAGCAGGCCAAGGGAGGCGGGAAACGGAACCGACTCGACGGACTCCGCGCGGCAGTCGAGATAGACGACGTGGTCGCGCTTCCCGAAAATCGAAGAAACCTGGTCGAGGAGCCCGCAACTCACCCCGACAAATTCATTTTCCGCGCGCCGGCAGAGCTTTGCCATGTCGAGTGGAGAAATCTCAAAGGGATACAATCGGGTGGCGAAGACGGCCGTGGCCACCTCGAGGGCGGCCGAGCTGGACAGACCCGCCCCCGGCGGCAGGTCGGCCGCGTAGCGGGCCTCAAACCCTCCGACCGAAGCCCCCGCCTCACGCAGCATGGCCACGACGCCAAGCGGATAGTCGGCCCACTGGCCCGATGCCTTCAATCCCGCAGCAACATCGGCCGTTACTTTCCCGTCAATCCCCTCGCTGGAAATCACGATTTTTCCGTCGTCGCGCCGCCGTCCCGCGACCCGGATTCCCATCTGGATGGCAGCCGAGAGGACGACGCCTCCGTTGTAGTCCGTGTGGTTACCGAGGAGTTCGACGCGTCCGGGAGCAAAAGCCTGGGTGTCTGACATAGAGCCGGGCATCATCTTGAATGCGTCCGTACTTGCCAAGCGGCAATTCTCTGTCAACGTTGGTCCCGCACTCAACCGGAGAAAATTATGTCAGAATCAAACGAACAAAACATTGCGGCAAAGAAGTTGGAAAGCAGCACGGAGCACGCCAAAAAGGCTCTCGATGCGGCAAGCACGGCCACCAAGATGGTCAAGGAAACGGTGAAGCAAAATGCTCAGGCGGTCATCGAGGCCGGCAAGGAGCACATCGGGGCAGCGGCTAAAGATCTCGGTGAAGCGGCCTCTGCCACCTATGGCGACCTGCGCGAGCAGGCGAAGGCCAAAGCTGGAGAGTATCAGGACAAAGCCCGTGCTGCCTGGGGGGATGCCTCAACGCGCGCACAGACCGTCCAGAGCGACAGCGAGGCCTATATCCGCCAGAACCCGCTCAAAGCCGTTGGCATTGCCCTCGGCGTCGGGTTCCTGCTCGGCATCATCTTCCGCCGCTAATTGGAAACACCCGGCACCAGCACCCCGGCCCGGCCTGAAGAAAATTCGCAGGGTTTTGTGGCGGAATTACTGCGCCTCATTGGCTCCCTCGGGAGGCACTTTGAAGCGATTGGTTCGCTTGCGGGCGAGGAGGCCCGCGAGGCGGGTGCCTTGGTCTTGCGGTTGGCGGTCATGCTCTTCGCTGCCATCTTTTTTGCGATCTTCGGCTACATCCTGGCGCTTCTCTCAGCCGCGTTCCTGATTGCGGCCGTCTTCCACGTGAGCTGGCTGTGGATTCTGCCCGGGTTTGTGCTGCTTCATATTTTGCTCGCGTTTGTCTGCGCGAACCACGTGCGGACCCACTGGCGCACGCCGCTCTTCACGGCGACAAGAAACGAGATCTCGCGGGATCTGGAAGCGCTTCGCGGAGGACGTCAGCCGTGAACCGCAAATCAGAGATCCTTGCCGAGGTGGCCCGCAGTCGGGCGGCCATCGCACGCGATACGGCCGCCGTTCAGGCCGAGCTCGACATTTCCGCGCGCATCCAGCGCTCGGTAAAGGCGCGCCCCTTTGCCTGGATGGGTGGGGCCGCCGCCATCGGCTACATGCTCGCCGGCCCGAAGACCCGCACGAAAACCGTCACCAAGGTCGTTCACGACAAATCTGGTTCCCGGGGCCCCAAGCCCAAGGCCGCGAAGGAAAAATCCAAAGGCCTTTTTGGCATCCTCCTTTCCCTGCTCAAGCTGGCGATCCCGCTGGCTCGCCCGGCGCTCTCCGCCTACGCGGCCAAGCGGTTCGGCGATTTTGCCGAACGCCTCGGAAAGTAAAACGGAGTTCGTCAGGTGGGAGTGGAATCGAGGAGAGGTGTGTCGGCTTCGTAAACGACGCCGAGGTTTTTTCTCCACGTATCGAGCACCTTCATGTTGCCCAGCGAATCTTCCCAGGTCGGCGCGGGGAATGAGGCCTGCCCCCGATCGCAGTATTCTGCCGCCACGTCGAGTTGGCCGGAGTAGAGGTCCTCGCTGGATTCGGTGCTTTGAATCTCTGGAGTCGTCCCCTGGCGGTGAATCTCCAAGGTCGCCCCCGGGCTTCCTGCAAACCACGGCTGGTTGATTTTGAGGATGCCCTGCCGGCCGTGAACGAGAACGTGATTTGTCTGGTTGAGTTGGGTGCCGGCGCTGAGTTGGGCGGTGATATTTCCCGGAAATCTGAGCAGAGCGCAGGCGAGCAGATCGGTGCCTTCTGCCTCATCCAGCCAGCCGACCCCATGGATTTCGGTGGGTTCTGCAACCTGATCTCCGTAAAGGGCCGCTCCGGCGATAAGGCGGCTCATGGAGGCGCAATAGCATCCCACATCCAGGATCGCGCCGCCCCCGAGCTGCCTGTTCACAAGGCGGCCTTGCCTCGAATATTCCGATGCAAAACTAAATGTCGCCTGGATGAGGCGGATCTCGCCAAGCACCCCTGAGCGGATGACCTCCACGATTTTCGAAGTTTGCGAATGGCACCGATACATGAAGGCCTCCATAAAAAAGACCTGATTTTTTCTGGCGCATTCCAGAATGGCCTCCAGCTCCAGCAGGTTCAGTGTCGCCGGCTTTTCGCAAAGAATGTGCTTCCCGGCATTTGCCGTCCGGATCGCCCAATCCGCATGCATCGGGTGCGGGATGGCAATGTAAACCGCATCGACCGAGCGATCATTCAGCAGGGAGTGATAGTCCCCATGAGCCGACGCCGAACCGAACTCCTTCGCAAACTCCACGGCTTTTTTCGAGTCGCGACTCGCCACGGCAGTCAGCACTCCGGATTGTGAAGTTTGCAGGGTCCTGGCCAGACGCCGTGCAATGCTCCCCGTACCAAGAATTCCCCACCTCAGTTTTGTCATGAGCGCATTATAGTGATGCCCGTCAAGCCTGGAGCCGAAGCGGTTCGAAAAACCGCCGGTTGACTCCCGCCGCAGCGGCGGATAGAAGATGCAGACTGTGACACCAACACTCGACAACCTCTCCGCCACGTATCACCGCCCCCTTTTTGATCTCATCCAGGAAAGCCGCCGGGTTCACTTGGAATTTTGGGATATGAACGAAGTCCAGCTCTGCACGTTGCTGAGCGTGAAAACCGGTGGATGCAGCGAGGATTGCGGATATTGCTCGCAGAGCGCGAGGCACAATACAGGCCTCGAGCGCCAGACGCTCATGACCACCGACGAGGTGCTCCCGATTGCGCAGATGGCCAAGGCAAACGGGTCCACCCGGTTCTGCATGGGGGCTGCCTGGAAAGGGGTGCGAAAGGGCGAACAGAAATTTGACCAGATGATTCAGACCGTGCGCGAGGTCAGCCGTCTTGGCATGGAGGTCTGCGTCACCCTCGGGCAGCTTGGCGACGAGGAGGCGGAGGAGCTCAAAAAGGCAGGCCTCACCGCTTACAACCACAACATCGACACCTCGCCGGAACATTACAAACAGATCGTCACCACCCACACCTTTGAGGACCGCCTGAATACGATCTCCTCCGTGCAGAAGGCCGGGATCAGCGTCTGCTGCGGCGGGATCATTGGGATGGGTGAGAGCGTGACCGACCGGCTGAAAATGCTCGAGGTCCTCTGTCATTTCGACCCCGCTCCCGAGAGCGTTCCGATCAACTGCCTCATGCCAATGCCCGGCACCCCGCTCGAGGACGCCCCGCCCATTGATGTTTTTGAACTCGTGCGTCTCATCGCCACCTCCAGGATTTTTCTGCCCAGGGCAAAGATCCGCCTTTCGGCCGGACGGACCCGGCTTTCGCGCGAAGCTCAGGCCCTTTGCTTCTTTGCCGGGGCAAATTCAATTTTCTACGGCGACAAGCTTCTCACTGCCGGAAATCCGGGGGTGGACGATGACCGCCAGCTTCTTGAGGACCTCGGCCTCGTGGCGCAGGCCCCCTATGCCGACCAACCTGAACCCGCCAACTCCCTATGAAAATCAGCATTGGCAGCGACCACGCCGGATTCGCCTACAAGCAGCGGATCGTCGAATACTTGAAGGCAGCCGGGCATGAGGTGCTGGACTGCGGCACAGCCTCGCCCGAGAGCACCGACTATCCTCTCTTTATTATTCCGGCGGCCGAGGCGGTTGCCCGTGGCGAGACTGAGCGCGGCATCGTTTTGGGTGGATCCGGCAATGGCGAGGCCATCGCTGCCAACAAGGTGAAAGGCGTGCGCTGCGCGCTGTGCTGGAATGACGAAACCGCCGAATTTTCCCGCCGCCACAACAATTCGAACGTCCTCTCCCTCGGCGAACGCATGATCTCGTTTGAGATTGCCATTCAAGTTCTGGAGATCTGGCTCAAGACGCCCTTCGATGGCGGACGCCATGAGCGGCGGGTCCGCGAACTCGATGCCTACGAAGCGGGCGGGGGAGTCGATGGCATGAAGGCCATCGCCGAAGGCTGATCCGACACCGTGCTGGCGTTCATCATCCGTCGGCTCCTGATCAGCCTCGTCCTGGTCTTTGGTATCAGTCTCGTTTCGTTTTTCATGTTCACCATGGCTCCCGGGAGCCCGTATCCTTGGGGCGAGCTGAATCCGAAAATCACGCCGCAGGTCAAGGAGATGTTCCGGAAGAAATTTCATTTCGACCGTCCGCTCTATGAGCAATACCTGCTCAACATGCGGGACCTGTTCACCGGGCAGCTTAAAAGCGTGAAGGACGACCGCCCGGTGATCAACCGGATCCTGGAGCGGATGCCGGCCACTCTCACGTTGAACATCGCCTCGATCATCATCTCGCTGAGCTTCGGGCTTTTGCTCGGCATCTATTGCGCCAAGCATGCCTTGCGTCCTCCGGACTTCTGGGCCTCGCTCGGAGCGTTTGTCTTTATCGCGGTCCCTACGTTCTGGATTGCGAACCTCGCGATCATCGGCTTGGTCAAGTGGACGTCGGTGCCGGTCCTTGGCACGCAGTCGTTCGGGATCGATTTTCCGAATTTTCTTGCAGCCGGCCTGGACCGGGTCTGGCACGTCGCCCTTCCGGCTCTCGTTCTTTCGCTCGGCGGCATCGCTGTCCAGTCCCGCTACATCCGCGCGAGCATGCTCGAGACGCTGCGGGAGGATTACATACGGACCGCCCGCGCCAAGGGACTTGAAGAGGACATCGTCTTTTACAAGCACGCCCTGCGGAACTCGATCCGCCCGCTCATCACCGGCATCGGAGGACTCCTCCCCGCGCTCATCGGCGGGGCGGTCATCGTGGAAACCATCTTCGCATATCCGGGCATGGGCCGCCTTGGCTATGAGGCCGTCCTGGAGAGGGATTACCCGACCCTCGTGGCGCTCAATTTCATCGTGGCCGGACTCGTTCTGATCGGCAACTTGGTGTCCGACGTCCTCTACGCCGTCGTGGACCCCCGCGTTCGGCTGGAATAAGACTTGGGAGAAAAGTGCCCGGCAGAGCCGGGGTGTGCGAATCGGCGGACGGCAGGGACGCCAATTTCTCCAGGGGGCAGCGGGATGAACTCATGAGGTGGTTTGGAGGGCTGCCGTCTCCGGTGTCCGGGGAATCACCTCAGAGCCCCGGGAAGAAAATTCTGACAATTAGGGCTTGCGGTGGGCGGGAATTCCGATATCATCCTCACCCCTATGGCAAAAACAGCATGGCTCGAGCGCAACAAGCGCAAAGCGAAGACGGTGGCGAAATACGCCGAGCTCCGCGCGGAACTGAAGGCAAAAAAAGACTACGCGTCGCTTGCCCAGCTTCCCCGTGACGCGAGCCCGACCCGCCTCGTCAACCGCTGCCAGGTCACTGGTCGCCGCCATGCTTACATCCGCCGCTTCAAAGTCTCGCGTATTACTTTCCGCGAGTTGGCTTCTGCCGGTCTGATCCCCGGTGTGACGAAGTCGAGCTGGTAGGATAGCCGGTTTTTTTGCCGGTTCGATTGGCTGGTTATGCCGATCTACGAATATCAAGCCGCCGGAGACGGCGGCTGTCGCGTTTGTAGGCGGGGCTTCGAGTTGCGCCGGCCGACCGACCGTCAGGACTTGGCGGTTTGCCCGGTTTGCAAAGCCCCCGTAGAGCGCGTGATTTCCTTGCCCAATACCCCTCGCGTTCTCAAACCGTTGTCCGTAACCGACGCAAAAAAGGCCGGATTCACGGTTTTTGAGAAGCGCGACACCGGGGTTTACGAACGCCAGTAGGGTCGTCAGCTTCTCAGCGGCCTGCCGCCTCCGGCAATGTTCCGGGGCCGGAACTTTCTGCGGGGGATCGTGGTGCCATCGGGCTGCCGAGAGGAATCGCCTTCGGGGGAGGGCCTTTGATGAATATCCAATCCGCCGGCAGCGTCGCAAGGACGTCTTTCCATCCGGGCCCTTTCTGTAGAACCACCTGGAGGTCTTCCCAATTTTTTTTGTAGTCGAGCCCATGGCTCCAGAGGTGGCCTTCGTATCCGCAGAGAACTGGGCGTCCCAGAAGGATGGCGGGATTATTGTAATCCGGCTCGACGGCCAGGCGGGCTGACAAGGGAACTTGTTCCAGTTCGGCGGCTGCATTGGCCAGCTCGGAGCGCCTGATTAAGGCGTAGCCATGGCGTCCGTCGAGCCCTCCCGCCAGCGAAACGGCCCCGGAGAAAAAGAGGGCGGCGCAGGTTCCTGTGCGGATGGCGGCAGGCCAGCCCCTGATCAGGTTCCAAAGGAATGGGGCACAAGCCAGCCAGGCCCAGAGAAACAATTTTGTGTTGTCCCACTCCCAGCGCGCGAAACTGACAAAACAGCAAATCAGGAAGACCGCGAGACCGGTCCCGGCAAAGCAGAGGGCTTCCGGTTCGCGGACTTGGAACGTCTTCCATCCAAGGAACACCAGCAAGGGCAGGGCGAGGCCGAAATTCCAGATCCAGAACATCGCGCCGTCATCTCCCTGCATCCAACCCGGAAGCCATCGGATCCCTGACGCTGCGGAGAATCCCCCGCTGACGAGGCCCATGGCGATGGTAGCGGGGATAAAGGACAACCCCACGAGCAGGAGGAGACGTCGGCGGAAGGGCGGGTTCACAAGAAACCCCGCAGCAAGCACGAAGCTCAAAAAGAGGAAGGCATGCACGCTGAAAAGGGGAAGTGTGGCGTAGAGCAGGACGGATATCCACAAAGGTGACCGGGGACCATTCCGGAAAAACTCGCTTCGCCACAGGTCCATCAACAAGAGCCCGGCTGGCAGTGCGTAGAGGAGGCCTCGCTGTGTCACGAACATCGAAAGGAACAGGTTTTTCCATGCGAGATCGGCTTGAAAATCTTCGAGGTGCCCGGTCTGGAAGATGGCGAATCCAGCCAGGCCGCCATTGAAGAGAAGGGCTGCCAGAGCGAACGCCCCGCCCCAGCGCCAAAGCGTCCAGGCGGTGAGGAGCGCCCCGAGCAGACCAACCCACACAAGACCCTTTTCGGCCGGAACGCCCAGGCACAGAAGCAAGCTGTTGAAAAGATCCGAACCCACCGGATAGACCAAAGGAGCCCCTTGCAGGATCGGGCTCTCCGGCCAGAATAGGGCCCCGGAGGCAAGGTAACGAACGAATTGAAGATGCAGCGAAATGTCCCCCAGGTTGTTCGGGGAGAGGACGCGCCACTCGTCGCCAACGGGGTAAATCAGCCAAAGGAACGCCCTCAGCGACGCCAGAGCAAAGATCGTTAGAAGAACGATGTCCCACGGGGTGGGGGATCGGCGCGGGCCGGGAGGGATTCCACGCCAGGCCAGAACGCTGGAGGCGATACCGATGGACATGGCCAGCACAGCCAGCTCCCGCGACAGCCCCCCCATCGGAAAGGCCAACCCGACCGCTGCCGTAACGCTGGCGGCGACAAAAACCAATACTGCTCCCGCTTCTCTCATTCCATTCTGGCTTTGTGAACGGGAATCGTCGGAATGACAAGAAGAACGGCGGCCTGGGAAAGAAGTGCCCGGCTGAGGCGGTGTGAGCAAATCGGAGGACAGCTGGGACGCCACCCAAGGTCAGCGGGATGGACATGCAGGGGGCGTGTGCTCATTGCGATGAATCGTGCCAACCATATGCGATCGGCCACGCGCGTGATTTCCTATTGCAGCGCACAGAACTCGCGGGCTGACATCAGAAAGCTGATGGACAGGATCGATATGGAAATATGCAAGACCCCCTCGCGGCGGGGGGGCCTCAGGCTGCCATGTAGGGGAGTGTGGCTGCGCGGGCGCGCACGTCGTCGAGGCCTTCGAGGAGGTCGGCGATGGCATCCCAGCGACCGCTCACGAGGGCTTCCTTGGCGTGGTCGGGCAGGCTGGCCGCGAAATCCATGTCGGCAGCGGAGACTTTGCCTTCGAGGAGGTCGATGGTGACAAGGGCGGCGGGGTCGGATTCGATGATGCCGGCCAGTGCGCGGATGTCATCGGATGTCATCACCACGCAAGGCATGCCGAGGGTGGTCGAGTTGCCGAAGAAAATTTCTGCGAAGCTTTCGGCGATGATCGCGCGGAAGCCGAAGCGGTAGAGCGCCTGCGGAGCGTGCTCGCGGGAGCTTCCGCAGCCGAAGTTTGAACCCGAGAGCAGGATGGAGGCCCCGGCGAAGCGGGTGTCATCCAAGGGATGGGTTTTTCCCTCCTCCTTCGTGGCGGAGCGGGCATCGGCAAAGGTGAATTCGCCGAGGCCGTCAAATGTCACGCACTTCATGAAGCGCGCCGGGATGATGCGGTCGGTGTCGATGTCGTCGCCGGGAACAAAGACCCCCCGGCCGGTCACTTGGGTGATTTTTTCAAGAGCCATTTTTCTGAATGCGGAATGTGGATTTCGGAACGCGGAAAGGATTTCGTGGCGGAGGTTATTTCACTTCGAAGACTTCGCGGGCATCGGAGATTTCGCCGGTGACGGCGGCGGCGGCGACCATGAGCGGGCTCATGAGGACGGTGCGTCCGGTCGGGCTGCCCTGGCGGCCTTTGAAATTCCTATTGCTGGAGCTTGCGCAGAGCTGGTCGCCGACGAGCTTGTCGGGGTTCATTCCGAGGCACATCGAGCACCCGGCCCCGCGCCATTCGAATCCGGCGTCTTTGAAGATCGCGGCCAAGCCCATGCTTTCGGCCAGCGCGGCGACACCCTGCGAACCGGGAACAACGATCGCCTTGACGCCGGAGTGAACTTTGCGGCCCTTGATGTGTTTGGCGACCTCTGTCAGATCGCTGAGCCGCCCATTCGTGCAGCTTCCGAGAAACGCGACATCGACTTTGGTGCCCTTGATCGGCTGGCCGCCTTTGAGGAGCATGTGGGCGAGGGCCTCTTCGGCCGTGGCGCGATCCTTTTCGGGAACATTCGCCGGGAGTGGCACGTTTTCGCCGATGAAGATGGCCTGGCCGGGGTTGATCCCCCACGTGACGGTCGGCGCGATGTCCTCCGCGTTGTAGGTGATGATGTCGTCGTAGGCGGCGTCGGGGTCCGAGGCAAAGGACTTCCACCGCGCGACCGCCGCATCCCATTCCGCGCCTTTCGGCGCGTAGGGACGGCCTTTGAGGTAGGCGAAGGTGGTTTCGTCGGGATTGACATAACCTACGCGGGCCCCGCCCTCGATCGACATGTTGCAGACCGTCATCCGCTCCTCCTGGGTGAAGGCGTCAAATGTGGTGCCGCCGTATTCATAAGCGTAACCGAGCCCACCATTGACCCCAAGCTGGCGGATGATGTGAAGGATGACGTCCTTCGCATAGACTCCGGGGGAGAGTTTTCCGTTGACGTTGATCCGGCGGACCTTTGGCTTGCGGATGGCCATCGTCTGGGTGGCGAGCACGTCGCGAACCTGGCTGGTGCCGATGCCGAAAGCGATGGCCCCGAAGGCCCCGTGGGTCGAGGTGTGGGAGTCGCCGCACGCGATTGTCGTGCCCGGCTGGGTGATTCCCTGCTCGGGGCCGACGATGTGCACGATCCCCTGCTGGCCGGACGGCAGGTCAAAAAATTTCACGCCGGACTCCGCGCAATTCTTGCGGAGGGCTTTGATCATGTCGTCCGCGAGGCTGTCGCTGAACGGTTCCTCGCGTTCGTCGGTGGGGACGATGTGATCCACGGTGGCGAACGTGCGTCCCGGGTAGAGGACCTTGAGGCCGAGGTCGCGCAGCATGCCGAAGGCCTGCGGGCTGGTCACCTCATGGATCAGGTGGGTGCCGATCAGGAGTTGCGTGGATCCGTTCGGGAGCGTCCGCACCGTGTGCGCCTCCCAGACTTTGTCGAGTAGCGTCTGGCTCATTTTGTGAATTGGTCATGCTAGTGGCTCAGCCACCTTTGGCAAGGAAAGCCCTTGTGGATTTTCCGCTTGCTTCGGCGGGAGCAGTCGATAAAGGAAGAACTTGTCCGGCGGGATTTCCTCCGGCTCCCGGGGAAGTTTTCGTCCCCCGCCCGCCTCGCACTCCCAATTTTTTCATGAGTTCCTCCGATGCCGTTCCTTCTCCGCTGGTTTTAAATGACCTTCAGCGACTCCCCTTGGCCGACCTGCTGGTGCGCGCCGGGGAGGTCGGGGTGCGGGTCCGTCCGGATTCCACCCGCCACCACTTGGTGCTGGATCAGGCGAGGCGTCAGCTGGAGCTGGGCGGACGGCTGACCGGGCACGGGATCCTAGAGCGCACGGGGGAGTCCGGCGTGATCCGCTGGGCAGCCTTTGATCTGAAGCCAGGGCCCGAGGATGTTTATGTTCCGCCCGGGCTGATCCGTCGGTCGGGATTGCAGGCGGGGCTCGGGCTGGAGTTCGTGATCCGGCTGCCGCGGGACCGGGAGCGCGGGCTGGTTCTCGATGAGTTGGTATCCGTTGAGGGAATTCCGATTGCCGAGTGGGTGGTCCCGACGGAATTCGACAAACTGACGCCGCTGTTTCCGGACCGCCGGATCTTTTTGGAGACCCCGACAGACCCGGAGTTAGCGGCGCGGGCGGTGGACCTGATTTCTCCGTTGGGGATGGGGCAGCGCGGGCTGATCGCCGCGCCGCCGCGCGCTGGAAAGACGATCATGCTTCAGACGCTGGCGCGGTCGATCCGAGCCAACCACCCGGATGCGGTGCTGATTCTCCTGCTGGTCGACGAGCGACCAGAGGAGGTGACCGACATGCGCCGGGCACTGGATTGCGAGATCTACGCATCCACGTTTGACGAGCCGGTGACGCGTCACGTCCAGATCTGCGAGGCCGTTTCCGACCGTTCGCAACGGCTTGTGGAGCTGGGGAAAGATGTCATCATCCTCCTGGACTCGATCACCCGCATGGCCCGCGCCTACAATAACCTCCAGCCGAAAAAGGGCCGCACGATGAGCGGCGGTGTGGATGCCAAATCGCTCGCCCGGCCGCGCAAATTCTTTGGCTCGGCGCGCAATGTTGAGGAAGGCGGGAGCCTGACGATCCTCGGCACGGCGCTGATCGAGACGTATAGCCGGATGGACGATCTCATTTTCGAGGAGTTCAAAGGCACGGGCAACATGGAGCTGCACTTGGACAAATCGATTGCCGAGCTGCGGATTTTTCCAGCCATCCACATTGTCAAGTCGGGCACGCGCCGCGAGGAGCTGCTCTTTCACCCGGAGGAATACGAACGCGTGGTCCAGTTGCGGCGCCAGCTCTCGGAGCTGCCCTCCGCCGAGGCCATGGAGGTGCTGTCGACGAACCTGCTCCACACGCGCTCCAATGCGGAACTGCTCCTGACCGGTCTGCGCGGGATCTAGCGCGAAGGATTTTTCCGATGACACGAATCCTGATCCTTGTTCTCGCCTTGCTGGCCGGCGCGGCCATCTGGGAGGCTTTCCGTCTGGACGCGCCGGTGCGGGAGCAGATCGTCGCCGCGCAGGGGAAATCCTGGAAAAAGTCCCCGGAGGCAAAATTTCATGCCGGGGTGCGGAAGTTCGGCGACTGGCCGTTCCTGATGGCCGGCTGCGCGGTTGCCTTTCTGGTGGCGCGGCAGATGAGGAGCCGACGGTGGATGCGGATCATCGCGGCGGCGATGGTGGCCTCGACCCTGGCCGGGGTGGTTGCAAATGCGTCGCGCCTGACGACCGGCCGCACGCGTCCGAAGGAGAGCCCCAAAATCGAGCAGGGGTTCTACGGTCCATGGCACGAAGGCCGCCTGTTGATCGGGCAGCCCGCCTACAACTCCTTTCCCTCCGGCCACACGGCCACGGCCTTCGGGCTGGCAGCTGTGGTGGTCTTCGCGTGTCCGCTGGCCGGGATCCCCGTGCTTGCGGGTGCGGTGCTCGTCGGCTGGTCCAGCATCGTAATGGGGGCGCACCATCCCTCGGACGTGACGGTTTCGATCGTCCTGTCGTTTGCTGTGGGGTGGTTTGTGTGGCGCTGGATGCGCGGGCCGGGGGGCGACTGGGTGGACAGGTTCGGGTGAACCCGGGAATGGGACCCTGTGGGAGCTATGCGGCGGCGGCGCAGCCTTCCAGCGCGAAATAGCCCGCTCCGAAGAGGGCGGCCTGGTCGTTGAGGATGACCATGACGGGCATGCTTTCCATGACCGAGGAGAGGCGGCCCTTGTCGTTGAAGGCATGGAGGAATCCGACGCTTTGGATGCGGTGGAGGAGTTTCGAGGGGATGCCTCCGCCGAGGTAAACCCCGCCGAGAGCCATCGTCTTGAGGGCCATGTTGGCCGCCTCGGCACCCAGGCATCCCACAAAAATCTCGAGGGCCTGGACGCACATCGGGCACGCTCCAGAATCAGCGTATTTTGAGATGACGCGGTTCGGGTCGGTCGTTTTCATCTCCGTGGCAACGGCAGGCAGCTCCTTGCCCCGGCCGGTTTCGCGGAGGAATTTGTAGATGTTTTCAATCCCCAGCCCGGAGACGATGCGCTCGCTGCTCACATGGCCGAATTGTTTCATGAGATATTCCAGAAGGGCGATTTGCAGAGGGCTGCGCGGTCCGAAATCCGTGTGGCCACCCTCACAGGCCCAGACATGGTAGCGCTGGCCATCCCAGAAAAGTCCCGCCTCGCCCAGGCCCGTGCCCGGGGAAACCACGCAGCGGTTGCCTGCGGCATCGGGAGCACCTTTTTGGATGATGGCAAAATCTGCGGGCTTCAGGTGGCTGATCCCGTAGGCATTGGCGGCAAGGTCGTTGAGGACAGCGACGTGGGGGATCTCGAATTCCTCGGAAATCTCGGCGGCATCCACCCCCCACGAGAGGTTTGTTGGCTTGGCGCGGCCGTTGTGGACCGGTCCGGGCACTCCAAAGCAGGCGGCCAGGATCGGACGTTCGTCCTCGGCGAGGTAGTCGCGAAGGATCGCGTTGAGCCCGGCAAACGAGGCGCTCGGATACCGCTGGTTGCGGACGAGGACCAGTTCGTTGCCGACGACGCGGAAGGTGGCGATGTTGGACTTGGTTCCGCCGATGTCTCCGGCGAGAATATAGGGGGAGGTAGCCATGGGATTTGTTGCTGATTTTACCGGCGGAGGGGCTCGAACCCACACTCCCGAGGGAACGCGATTTTGAGTCGCGCGCGTCTGCCAATTCCGCCACGCCGGCATCAATCAAGCCTCGAACAATATGCCGGAGTCGCCTTCTCTGGCAAGAAGTCCCCTTGAGGATTTTTGCCCGATTGCGTGTTGCGGGGGAGGAGATGAAATAGTATGGATACTCCTCGCATGGCATCATCTACTCGGTCCACTCTCCCCCGCTGGTTCGGCACAATGCTTTGGGGAAATTCCGTGGCGCTCTCCTGGATGTGGGGGCTCGGACTGTTTTTTTCTGTCCAGTTCACCACGCAGTTCGGCGTCTTCGGCCTGCTGACTTTTGCCATCCCAAACTTTCTTGGCCTGCTGACCTTCGGGCTGGTGACCCACCACCTTGCGCGCCGTCAGCCAGGGTCCGAGTCGCTCGCCCAGTTTTTTGCGGGGTGGTCGCGCCCGTTCCGCCTGGTCTTCTTCCTCTACCAGGTGTTGGCGATCACGCTCACGATCTTCGCCTTCCTGCGGTATGTCTGGCAGCCGCTGGGTTTGGAGCCATGGTTGCTCTACATGCCCCTGACGCTGCTTGTGGTGCTGGCGGCGGGGATCCTGTTCGGCGAGGAGTTTGACATCAAGCGGATCAAGTTCAGCCACGGGGTGCTCTTCCTGTTTCTAGCCCCGGCCGTGGTGTTTCTCATCGTTCACGCCGGTTTGCAGGGGACGGGGCCGATAGCCTGGCCGAAGCTTCCGACCAACGATTGGAACTACTGGGGCTACGCCGTGCCGATCATTATCGGATTTCTCGTCGGCCCCTGGCTTGATCTTCAGCAGTGGCAGCGGGCCATCCAGATGCACCGGGAGCGTGTGTCCATTGCCGCCGGATATTGGGTCGGGTCGATTTTGTTTTTCCTCCTTCTCATGTTCCATGGACTGATGACCGTCTGGGCGCTGAACTGGGGGGCAGTCGAGTTCGTGCGGGTCGGCATCACCGGGCACAACTACGGGCAGGAGGTTCTGATGAAAGTGTTCTCGGCCGCCGGGCCATGGACGTTTGCCGCCTACGCGGTGTTCGTGAGCGTGTGCATCCTTACCACGCTTGACAGCGGATATATCGCCCTGCGGTGGTTTTTCCAGTCGAATGCCAGCCAGAGCAACCACCCGATCTTTTCGCTGGTGCCCAATCGCCTGCTCACGTCCCCGATTCCAGTTTTCATCCTTTGCGGGTTCGTGGCCTTGGTGGGGGCGGTGCTGCGGTTTGAGCTTGAGTTTTTCATGATCTTTTATGCGACGTTCTTTGTCGGCTACTCGACGCTGGCGATTGTTCGCTGCTATCTGATCAGCCGCGCGAACGCGATTCCGCAGGTGAAAATGTTCTGCATCGGAAGCCTGGCGGTCGTGATTTTTTCCTACGGATACTTCCTTCGCTCGCCGCTGTTCCAGATCGTCGGCTCCCTGCTGCCGATCGGCTATGTGCTGTGGTTGCTGATCAAGCCCAGCTCGGCGGATGAGTTTATCAGCGACAAAGAGATGCTGGATGCGCAGGCGCCGGAGAGCGCCCCGAGCGCCGGCGCGGTGATGAATCCTCCCGTTGCGAATGAAGGGGCTCCCCCTGCGGCACCGGTCCCCCTTGACCTGGCGGGGCTCACGCAGAACATTGGAGGCCACTTCGAGGGCAAGTGGTTCGTCCATTCGTTCATGGCCACCTACGCTGACACCAACTCGGTGGGCAACGTCTATTTCGGTATGTATGCCATGTGGGTTGGCAAGACGCGCGAGCTGTTTTTCAACCGGGTGATGCCGAAGTTCAACTTGAAGAACACGCCGTTCTACATTTTGACGCGATCATTTGAGCACAAGTTCGTGCGGGAGACGCGGGAGTTTGAGACGGTGAGCGTGAAAATCCGTGTTGCCAGCTACAACCGGAAGTTTGCAACCCTCGAGCACGAGATTTTTGATTCGGCAGGCAACCAGCTTGGGCGAGGAAAACAGACCCTGCTCTTTGTGTCATCCAGCGATTATAAGATGCTCGACATCCCTCCCGATGTCTACTCGGCGTTCCTTGCTCATACGTGAAGTCGGCTGTTCCCGCATGACCATCCCGACCTGCGCCCGAGCCCTCCTGATTGCCAGCGCCGTTGTCGCTCTCACCGCCTGTTCCAAACCCGCTCCGCCGCCTCCGCCACCAACCCCGACT